>JAEXBL010000152.1 GCA_023394015.1 Pseudomonadota bacterium
GCTGTAGCCGCGCCGGGCGCCGGCCCGTCGTTAGCCACCGTGCGGCCAGCCGCATAGACTGCGGCGATCGCCGTTGCAGAAGGAGCCTGCCCATGTCCGTGCTCGACGCCTTTGCCCTGCCCGGCCAGGTGGCCATCGTGACCGGCGCCGGTGCCGGCATCGGGCGCGCCATTGCCGAGCTGTTTGCCGACGCGGGTGCGGCCGTGGTGGTCAGCGACCTGGACCCGGCGACGGCCGATACGGTGGCCGCCGGCATTGTCGGCGCCGGCGGCCGGGCGATCGGCGTGGCCTGCGACGTGTGACCCGCGCCGACGCGCGCCAGGCGCTGGTGCAGCGGGCGCTGGCCGCCTTCGGGCGCATCGACATCCTGGTCAACAACGCCGGCGGCGGCGGCCCGCAGCCGTTCGACATGCCGCTGGACACCTTTGTGCGGGCCTACGAGCTGAACGTGTTCCCGCTGTTCCACCTGAGCCAGCTGTGCGCGCCGCCCATGGCGCAGGCCGGCGGCGGCGCCATCCTCAACATCAGCTCGATGGCGGGCGAGAACCGCAACCGGCGCATGGCCTCGTACGCCTCGTCCAAGGCGGCGGTGAACCACCTCACGCGCAACATCGCGTTCGACCTGGGGCCGCGCGGCATCCGCGTCAACGCCATCGCGCCGGGCGCCATCAAGACGGCGGCGCTGGCCAGCGTGCTGACGCCGGCCACCGAGGCCGCCATGCTGCGCCGCACCCCCGCCGGCCGGCTGGGCGAAGGGCGCGACATCGCCTACGCGGCGCTGTTCCTGTGCTCGCCAGCGGCGTCGTGGGTGAGCGGGCAGGTGCTGACGGTGAGCGGCGGCGGCGTGCAGGAGCTGGACTGATCCTTTGGCAGCCGGCCCTGCCGTCACGTGGTCGCCGCGCCCGCATGCCAGAATGGCCGATCTCCGCCCCCGCCTTTCAGGACCCCGCTTCATGACCCACCGCGCCACCAAGATCGTTGCCACCCTCGGCCCTGCGTCCAGCGAGCCCGCGCTGCTGGAGGCCATGATCCGCGCCGGCGTGAACGTGGTGCGGCTGAACTTCAGCCATGGCGTGGCCAACGACCACATCGAGCGCGCGCGCCTGGTGCGCGAGGCGGCCGAGCGCACGGGCAAGGAGGAGGCCATCATGGCCGACCTGCAAGGCCCCAAGATCCGCGTCGGCAAGTTCGCCGAGGGCAAGGTGCAACTGCTGGCGGGCGCGCCCTTCGTTCTGGACGCGGCCCGACAGGCGCCGGGCGATGTGGAAGGCGTGGGCCTGGACTACAAGGAGCTGCCGCGCGACGTCAAGCCCGGCGACACGCTGCTGCTGAACGACGGGCTGATCGTGCTCACCGTCACCGCCGTGCGCGGCGAGGCGGTGCACACCACCGTCAAGGTCGGCGGCGAGCTCTCCAACAACAAGGGCATCAACAAGCAGGGCGGCGGGCTGACGGCGCCGGCGCTGACCGGCAAGGACATGGAGGACATCAAGACCGCCATGGGCCTGAAGGCCGACTACGTGGCGGTGAGCTTTCCCAAGAGCGCCACCGACATGGAAATGGCGCGCCAGCTCTGCAACGTGGCCGGCGCCGAGCACGGGCACAAGCCCTACCTGATCGCCAAGATAGAGCGCGCCGAGGCCATCCCGCGGCTGAAGGAAATCCTGGCCGCCAGCGACGGCATCATGGTGGCGCGCGGCGACCTGGCGGTGGAGGTGGGCAACGCCGCGGTGCCGGCGCTGCAGAAGAAAATGATCCGCATGGCGCGCGAGGCCGACAAGCTGGTGATCACCGCCACGCAGATGATGGAAAGCATGATCACCAACCCGGTGCCCACGCGCGCCGAGGTCAGCGACGTGGCCAACGCCGTGCTCGACGGCACCGACGCCGTGATGCTGAGCGCCGAGACCGCCGCCGGCAAGTACCCGCTGGAGACGGTGAACGAGATGGCCGCCATCTGCCAGGCCGCCGAGGAGCACGACCCGGTGGAGCTGGACGCCGACTTCAGCGGCGCCACCTTTCACCGCATCGACCAGTCCATCGCCATGGGCGCGCTGTTCACCGCCTTCCACCTGGGCGCCAAGGCCATCGTGGCGCTCACCGATTCCGGCTCCACCGCGCTGTGGATGAGCCGCCACCGCGTGCGCATCCCCATCTACGCGCTCACGCCCAAGGTGGGCACGCAGCGCAAGATGGCGCTGTACCGCAACGTGCGCCCGATGCTGATGGACACCGCCGCCGAGCGCGACGCCGCGCTGGCCCAGGCCGAGGCGTATTTGAAGGAGCAGGGCGTGGTGGCCACGGGCGACGTGTACGCCATCACCTGCGGCGAGCCCATGGGCGCGCCGGGCGGCACCAACATGCTCAAGATCTGCCGCGTGGGCTGAGCGCTGGCGCCTCCGCAGGCGCGCCTGGTGCCCGCCACCACGCGCGCCAGGCCTGCACCGCGAACCACAGCGCGCCGCCGGCCAGCCAGCAGAACCAGCCGGCCCACAGCACGTGGCTCAGGTAGTGCGCGCCGCGCGCCATCTGCACCGTCCCGAACACACCGCCGCCAAGCAGCGCCAGCGCCAGCCACCAGCGCGCCGTGCGGGGCGCCCACGGCCGCAGCCAGAAATAACCCGCCAGAAACGAGAACGCGGTGGACGCGTGCCCGGCCGGAAAGCAGTGTCCGCCGCCGCCGTCGGCCACGCCCCAGTGCCAGTGCGACACGTAGCGCGCCGTGCCGCCAAAGGCCTGCAGGTCCCAGGGGCAACTGCTCAGGCTGCCGCGCTTGAGCAGCTGCACCAGCAGCGCCGCCAGCAGAATGCCGGCGACCAGGCCCGCGCGGTCGGCGCGCGGCAGCGCGCGCAGCGGCCCCAGCGGGCGCCACACCATCGCGCCCAGCGCGAGCACCAGCGCCCAGGC
>JAEXBL010000174.1 GCA_023394015.1 Pseudomonadota bacterium
ATTGAAGCCTCGTCGATCTTGGCCGGCTGCGCCTGCGGGTAGGGCGCGATCGCCACCGACTCGCCCGCGACGCCGGCCACCGGCGCGACCTTTTGCCACAGCTCCTCGGTCACGAAGGGGATGATGGGATGCGCCAGGCGCAGGATGGCCTCGAGCACGCGCACCAGGGTGCGGCGCGTGGCGCGCTGCTGCGCGGGCGTGCCGGTCTGGATCTGCACCTTGGCGATCTCCAGGTACCAGTCGCAAAACTCGTTCCACACGAAGTCGTAGAGGGTGCCGGCGACCAGGTCGAGCCGGTAGTCGGCAAAGCCCTTGGCTACCGCGGCTTCGGCCTTTTGCAGCAGGCTGACGATCCAGCGGTCGGCGGCCGAGCGTTCGGCCGCGGTGTCGCCCTCGATGCCGCAATCGTGCCCTTCGCAGTTCATCAGAACGAAGCGGCTGGCGTTCCACAGCTTGTTGCAGAAGTTGCGGTAGCCCTCGCAGCGCTTGGCGTCGAAGTTGTCGGTGCGTCCCAGCGTGGCCATGGCGGCGAAGGTGAAGCGCAACGCGTCGGCGCCGTAGCCGGGAATGCCGTCGGGAAATTCCTTCTGGGTGTTCGCGCGCACCTTGGGCGCGGTCTCGGGCTTGCGCAGGCCGGTGGTGCGCTTTTGCAGCAACGGCTCCAGCGCAATGCCGTCGATCAGGTCCACAGGGTCGAGCACGTTGCCTTCGCTCTTGCTCATCTTCTTGCCGTGCGCATCCAGCACCAGGCCGTGGATGTACACGTCGCGAAACGGCACCTGGCCGGTGAAGTGGGTCGTCATCATGATCATGCGCGCGACCCAGAAGAAGATGATGTCGTGCCCGGTGACCAGCACGGAGGAGGGCAGGTAGAGCGACAGGTCTTCCGTCTTCTCCGGCCAGCCGAGCGAGCTGAACGGCACCAGCGCCGACGAGTACCAGGTGTCGAGCACGTCCTCGTCGCGCACGAGCGGCCCGGTGTCGCCTGCCTGCTGCGCCTGGGCGCGGGCCTCGTCCTCGCTGCGGGCGACGTACACCGCGCCGCCTTCGCCGTACCAGGCAGGGATCTGGTGGCCCCACCAGAGCTGGCGGCTGATGCACCAGTCCTGGATGTTGTTCATCCACTGGTTGTAGGTGTTGACCCACTGCTCGGGCACGAAGCGCACGGCGCCGGACTGCACGGCGTCGATGGCCTTCTGCGCGATCGACTTGCCGGTCTCGTCGGGCTTGCTCATGGCCACGAACCACTGGTCGGTCAGCATCGGCTCGATGACCTGCCCCGTGCGGGCGCAGCGCGGCACCATCAGCTTGTGCTTTTTCGTCTCCACCAGCAGGCCCTGCGCCTGCAGGTCGGCGACGACGGCCTTGCGGGCGGCGAAGCGGTCCAGCCCCTGGTACGCGGCGGGCGCGTGCTCGTTGATGGTGGCGTCAAGGTGCAGCACTCCGATCATCGGCAGCCCGTGGCGCTGGCCCACCGCGTAGTCGTTGGCATCGTGCGCGGGCGTGACCTTGACCACGCCGGTGCCGAAGTCCTTGTCGACGTAGTCGTCGGCGATCACCGGGATCTCGCGGCCGACCAGCGGCAGCGTCACCGCCTTGCCGACCAGGTGCCGGTAGCGCTCGTCCTCGGGGTGAACCATCACCGCCACGTCGCCCAGCATGGTCTCGGGGCGCGTGGTGGCCACCACCAGCTTGTCGCCCGAGCCATCGGCCAGCGGGTAGGCGATGTGCCACAGAAAGCCGTCTTCCTCCTCGCTCTCGACTTCCAGGTCGCTCACGGCGGTCTTCAGCTCCGGGTCCCAGTTGACCAGGCGCTTGCCGCGGTAGATCAGGCCCTGCTCGTACAGGCGCACGAAGGTTTCGGTGACCACCTTGGACAGCCTGTCGTCCATGGTGAAATATTCGCGGCCCCAGTCCACCGTGGCGCCCATGCGGCGCATCTGTTGGGTGATGGTGTCGCCGCTGTGCTGCTTCCAATCCCACACGCGGGCGACGAAATTTTGGCGGCCCAGCGCGTGCCGGCTCTGGCCTTGCTCCTGCAACTGGCGCTCCACCACGATCTGCGTGGCGATGCCGGCGTGGTCGGTGCCCGGCACCCACAGCGTGTTGTAGCCCTTCATGCGGTGGTAGCGCGCCAGGCTGTCCATGATGGTCTGGTTGAACGCGTGGCCCATGTGCAGCGTGCCGGTCACGTTGGGCGGCGGCAGCTGGATGGCGAAGTTCTCGCCGCGCGCCGCGGCCTCGGCGCTGGGCTGGCCGGTGCCGCGGTAGCCGGCGCGGCCCAGGCCGGCCTGCTCCCACGCCGGGCCCCATTGGGCCTCAATGGCGGCGGGCTCGAAGGATTTGGACAAGCCGGCAAGACCCGGCTGCGAAAGCTGTTCAGACATGGCGGAGGGCGGTGCAAGCCCGCAGGGTTGGCGTGCGGCGCGGCGGCCCGGCGCGGCACGAAGGCAAAACCTTGAATTTTAGCGGCCAGCCCCAGAGGGTGCCGTACCGTCGCCGGCCTGGGTGCCCGTGTGTCAAAAGCACGCTCGGCGCTTGCTCAGAAACCTCGGAACGCTATCAAATCAGCAGCAATCGGGCACGGTGATCGGAACCTCGTCGCCCCGGCCGACGCGCCCCGTTCAATAGAATCCCGCCCATGCTTTCCGAGTCCGACATCGATCTGCTGACGCGCCATGTGTTGCTGGGGGCTTTTGCGCTTTCGGCCGTCTTCGGTGCCATCGTGCACCGCACCAACTTCTGCACCATGGGCGCCATCACCGACGTGGTGACCATGGGCAACGCCACGCGCCTGCGCCAGTGGGCGCTGGCCGTGGGCGTGGCGATGATCGGCTTTGGCGCGCTGGCCGCCGGCGGCTGGGTGCAGGCGGGCGACTCGCTGTACGCCACGCCGCGCTGGATGTGGCTGTCGTCGCTGACCGGCGGCGCGCTGTTCGGCATCGGCATGGTGCTGGCTTCGGGCTGCGGCAGCAAGACGCTGGTGCGCCTGGGTGCGGGCAACCTGAAAGGGCTGGTGGTGTTCATCGTCATGGCGCTGGCGGCCTACGCCACGCTGCGCGGCATCACCGCCGTGCTGCGCGACCGCACGGTGGACCAGGTGTTCGTGGCCTTCGAGCAGCCGGCCACGGTAGGCCACCTGGCGGCCGCCGCCGCCGGCTGGCCGCTGCCGACGACGCTGCTGGGCGCGGCCCTGCTGGTCGGCCTGCCGCTGGTGGCCTGGGCGCTGGCCGGGCGCGGCTTCGTCAACACCACCAAC
>JAEXBL010000217.1 GCA_023394015.1 Pseudomonadota bacterium
GCCGTCCACTCGCCGCGCAGCACGGCCTGGGCGCCGTGGGCGCTGGGCTGGGTGTCGATGCGGGGTTGGACGTCGGACATGCGGCGGGCAAAAAGGCGGGGGCAAACCAAGGCATCGGTCGCGTTCAGCGCGCCGGGGCCGCCACGCATGGTAATGCCTTGTTTCCACAGGCCGGCGGGCGGGCGCCCCGGCAGGCTGTAGGCCGCCGGCTCGTCCTGGCGCCGCCAGGCCGCGGATGGTTACGAATTTTTCTCAATGTTTGTGAAAAAACGCACGCTGCCCGTTAGGATTGATCGATTGTCACAAGGAGAAAGCACGCATGGCACTTCAAGGTCCCTTCTTCGGCAAGCGCGAAGAACCCGCCACCACCCCCCGCACCCCTGGCAGCCCGGCACTGGGCGGCACCAGCTCGCTCGGTTCGGCCAGCAGCGCCCAGCCCTTCTCCGCCCCGCCCAGCACGCCGGCCGCCACTGCCACGTCGAGCGGCCTGGGGGACACCAGTGCCAAGCTCACCGTCGGCGCCAACATCAAGCTCAAGGGCGTGGAGATCACCGACTGCGACACGCTGGTGGTGGAAGGCACCGTCGAGGCGACCATGAACTCGCGCGTCATCGAGATCGCCGAGACCGGCGCCTTCAAGGGCTCGGCCGAGATCGACATCGCCGAGGTGCGCGGCACCTTCGACGGCAACCTGACGGTGCGTGAAAAGCTGGTGATCTTCTCCACCGGCAAGGTCACCGGCAAGATCCGCTATGGCAAGATCGTGATCGAAGAAGGGGGGCAGCTCTCCGGTGAGATCACGTTCGGCACATCCAAGGACAGCGGCAGCAGCAACGGCGGCAAGCCGTCGTCCAGCAGCGCCAAGGGCGAACAGGCGGCCATCGCCGCCTGAAGTCTGCACGTCTGCGCCAGCCGCCGCCATGGTGGCCGGCGCGCCCCCCGAACGGGCCGTTTCGACGGCCCTTTTGCTGGCCGCCGCCCTGGCCCTGGCGGCGCTGGCCGGCTGCGGCAGCACCGCGCCCACCACGCGCGGCCAGGTCGCGGGCGCGCATTTCAGCGCCGGCGAACTGCTGCAAAGCGAAGGCAACCGCGTCACCCAGAACGCCATGGCGGCCAACCACCGCAGCCTGATGCTGCTGGCCGACAAGCTGTACCGCCGCAACCCCGCCGAATGGCGCAAGAGCGCCGCCTCGCGCGAAAGCGCGCTGGCCGAGCTGGAGCTGGCCCTGCTGTCGGCCCAGCCCTGGGCGCCGCTGGCCGGCCAGCGCGACGTGGCCGCGCTGTCGCTGGCGCTGTCACCCGACTTCGCCGGCGACCGCGTGGCGGCCTTCATCTTCGCCTGTGCCGACACCATCGTCACCGCCCACGGCGGCAAGCGCGCGTTCTACTATCTGGACGGCATCGACCCGCAGCACGTCTACAACGCCGCGCGCAACATGGAGATCGCGCTGTGGGTGCTCAACACCCGCAAGAACGCCCAGGGCCAGCCACTGCTGCTGGCCAACGAGATCGGGCCTGATGCGCGCAACCTGAGCTTCGAGCGCGAATTCGGCAAGATCATCGGCCGGCTCGACCTGCTGGCCAGCTACATGACCGAGCGCTACCGCCGCGCCGTGATCGGCTACGTGCAGAACCTGGTGGCGGCACCGCTGCTGGCCTTCTTGCCGGTGAGGTGATCCCCCCTGAGTCGGCCTGCGGCCGCCATCCCCCCAGGGGGTCAACGCTGGTGCGGCCTGCTGCGCGGCGCCTCGGCGTCCTGACCGCGACGCCGCGGGCTTGCGTGCTGTGGCATGCTGCCGGCGCAGGAGACAAGCGCCATGAGCGAACCCGTTTTCGACACCATCATCGTCGGTGCCGGCGCGACTTGGAGCCGAGGGCGAGGGGTCCCGGCGCAGCCGGGGATCGACCCGGCGGAAAGGATGCGTGACGGCACATGACGGAAGCCATCTTCGACACCATCATCGTCGGTGCCGGCACCGCCGGCTGCCTGCTGGCCAACCGGCTGTCGCGCGATCCGGCGCGGCGCGTGCTGCTCGTCGAGGCCGGCGGCAAGGACGACTACCACTGGGTTCACATTCCCGTGGGCTACCTGTACTGCATCGGCAACCCGCGCACCGACTGGCTGTACCAGACCGAGCCCACCGCCGGCCTGAACGGGCGCAGCCTGCGCTACCCGCGCGGCAAGGTGCTGGGCGGCTGCAGCAGCATCAACGGCATGATCTACATGCGCGGCCAGTCGCGCGACTACGATCACTGGGCCGCGCTGACGGGCGACGACGCCTGGCGCTGGGAAAACTGCCTGCCGGACTTCCGGGCGCACGAGGACCACCACCAGCTGGACGGGCGCCAGGGGTCGGCTGCAACTGAACTTTCATCCTGGCACGGCCACGGCGGCGAGTGGCGCGTGGACAGGCAGCGCCTGCGCTGGGACGTGCTGGACGCCTTTGCCGCCGCCGCGCAGCAGGCCGGCATTCCGGCCACCGACGACTTCAACCGCGGCAACAACGAGGGCGTGGGCTATTTCGAGGTCAACCAAAAGGCCGGCTGGCGCTGGAACACCGCCAAGGCCTTTCTGCGCCCGGCGCTGAAGCGCCCCAACCTCACGCTGTGGACCGGCGCGCAGGTCCGGCGCCTGCTGATCGAGCGCAGCGACCGCGGCCTGCGCTGCACCGGCGCCGAGCTGGTGCGCGGCGGCCAGGTGGTGACGGTGCGCGCCGCGCGCGAGCTGGTGCTGGCGGCCGGCAGCATCGGCTCGCCGCAGATCCTGCAGTTGTCGGGCATCGGGCCGGGCGCGCTGCTGCACAGCCACGGCATCGGCGTGCTGGCCGATCTGCCCGGCGTGGGCGCCAACCTGCAGGACCACTTGCAGATCCGCAGCGTCTACAAGGTGCAGGGCGGCAAGACGCTGAACCGGCTGGCCGCCACGCCGTGGGGCAAGGGCCTGATCGGGCTGGAATACGCCTGGCGCCGCAGCGGGCCGATGAGCATGGCGCCGAGCCAGCTGGGCGCCTTCACGCGCTCGTCGCCGGCCTTCGCGTGGCCCAACATCCAGTACCACGTGCAGCCGCTCAGCCTGGACGCCTTTGGCGAGCCGCTACACCGCTTTGCCGCCATCACCGCCAGCGTGTGCAACCTCAACCCCACCAGCCGCGGCACGGTGCACATCAGGAGCCCGCGCTTCGAGGACGCGCCGGCCATCGCGCCCAACTACCTGGCCACGCCGGAAGACCGCCAGGTCGCCGCCGACAGCCTGCGCGTGACGCGCCGCATCATGGCCCAGCCGGCCATGGCGCGCTTTGCGCCCGAGGAGTTCAGGCCCGGCGCGCAGTACCAGAGCGACGAGGAACTGGCGCGCCTGGCCGGCGACATCGCCAGCACCATCTTCCACCCCGTGGGCACCACCCGGATGGGGCGCGACGACGACCCGCTGACGGTGCTGAACCCGCGCCTTCAGGTGCGCGACGGCCAGGGCGGGCTGATCGCCGGCCTGCGCGTGGTCGATGCCGGCGCCATGCCCACCATCACCAGCGGCAACACCAACAGCCCGACGCTGATGATGGCGGAGAAGGCGGCACGGTGGATGCTGGCGTGCCCCTGACTTCGCTTCGCCATGACCGGCGCTGACGCGCCATGACGAATGACAAAGGCGCCGCGCCTGACGATGGCTTTCTTGTCATTGGTCATGCGCTCGTCAGAGCGCGGTCATTCGTCATTTGCTGCACCCTGCCGCGGCAGCCCAAACGCCAGCGCGCCGAGCGCGCCCTGCGCGATCTGGTACAGGCCGTAGACCACGCCCACGCCCACGGCCGCCGGCGCGGCCACGCCGAAGGGCGCCAGCGCGGCCACGGTGGCGGCCTCGCGCGTGCCCCAGCCGCCCACACTGACGGGCAGCGCCGCCATCAGGAACACCGGCGCCATGGCAAAGGCCCAGGC
>JAEXBL010000395.1 GCA_023394015.1 Pseudomonadota bacterium
GGGCAACCTGCCATCGATGCTGCCCGCGGGCGGCCCCGTGCAGCCGCAGATCCCGCCGCCGCAGGTGTTGCCCAAGCCGTCGGCGGGCGGCTGAAAGCACCCCGCCCATCTCGCGACCCGAGGGCGGGACCGGCGGCTTGCGCCGGCCTGCTATCCCTGCAGGAACAACTGGTACACCGGGTTGTCGGTTTCCTCGACCCAGGGGTAGTCCAGCTTGTCCAGAAAGCGCCGGAAGGCGGCGTCGTCGGCCGGCGGCACCTGGATGCCGACGAGGATGCGGCCGAAGTCGGCGCCCTGGTTGCGGTAGTGGAACAGGCTGATGTTCCAGTTCGGCCGCATCAGGCTGAGGAACTTCATCAGCGCGCCGGGCCGCTCGGGGAACACGAAGCGCAGCAGGCGCTCGTTCTCGGCCAGCGCCGAATGGCCGCCGACCATGTAGCGCACGTGCTCCTTGGCCAGCTCGTTGTGGGTCAGGTCGACGGCGCCGAAGCCGGCCTTCTGGAAGGCGGCGGTGATGCGGGGCGATTCGCCCTTGGCGTTGGTGGTCAGGCCCACGAACACGTGGGCCCGCGTGGCGTCGCTGATGCGGTAGTTGAATTCGGTCACGTTGCGCTGCCCGCCCGGCAGGCCGTCGATGACCTCCAGAAAGCGCCGGAAGCTGCCGCGCTCCTCGGGGATGGTCACCGCGAACAGCGCCTCGCGCTCCTCGCCCACCTCGGCGCGCTCGGCGACGAAGCGCAGGCGGTCGAAGTTCATGTTGGCGCCGGAGAGGATGGCGACGTAGCTCTCGCCCTTGGTCTTGTGCCGGGCCACGTACTGCTTGAGGGCCGCCACGGCCATGGCGCCGGACGGCTCGACGATGCTGCGGGTGTCGATGAACACGTCCTTGATGGCGGCGCAGACGGTGTCGGTATCGACGGTGATGAACTCGTCCACCACCTCGCTGGCGACGCGGAAGGTCTCGTCGCCCACGCGCTTGACGGCGGTGCCGTCGGCGAACAGGCCGACGTCGGGCAACTGCACGTGCTGGCCGGCGCCGACCGACTGCGCCATGGCATCGGAGTCGCGCATCTGCACGCCGATCACCTTGACCTCGGGCCGGATGGCCTTGATGTAGGCGCCCACGCCGCTGATCAGCCCGCCGCCGCCAATGGCCACGAACACCGCGTGCAGCGGCCCCTGGTGCTGGCGCAGGATCTCCATGCCGATGGTGCCCTGGCCGGCGATCACCAGCGGGTCGTCGAAAGGGTGGATGAAGGTCAGGCCCTGCTTGGCCTGCAGCTTGAGGGCGTGCTCGTAGGCGTCCGAGTAGCTGTCGCCGGCCAGCACCACCTCGCCGCCCAGGGACTTGACGGCATCCACCTTGACCTGCGGCGTGGTGGTGGGCATGACGATGACGGCGCGGGCGCCCAGCTTCTGCGCGCCTAGCGCCACGCCCTGCGCGTGGTTGCCGGCGCTGGCGCAGATCACGCCGGCCTTGAGCTGCTCGGGCGTCAGGTGCGCCATCTTGTTGTAGGCGCCGCGCAGCTTGAAGCTGAACACCGGCTGCTGGTCTTCGCGCTTGAGAAAGACCTTGTTGTGCAGGCGGCGGCCGAGCGAGAGCGCCGGGTCCAGGTCTGACTCGACGGCGACGTCGTACACGCGCGCCTTGAGCACTTGCTTGAGGTAGTCGGTGGCGCTCAAGGGGGCGCTGCGCCGGGCGGAGGTCTTGCTGGTCATGGTGTGTGTCTTGGGCGGGCCAAGAGCGGAATCATAAAGAGCCGCCAAGCCTGGGCCCCGTGGCGCTGCAGGCGGCCTTGTTGCGTTGCAGCAAAAAAAAGCCCCGAACCTTGCGGTCCGAGGCTTAATCCACCTTGTTGAAGGGGTGGAGGAGACAAACGGTGCAGGTGATGAACACTTGCTTGGTGCGCAGTGTAAGCCAAAAGCACGCTCGTTCGCAAATCTTTTGCTGCGATGCAACACGAACTGCGGGGGCAATGCGCGACTTAATTGGCGGTTGGCCGCGGTGGCGGCGCCGAATCCGCTACGCTGGCGCCTGTTTTTGCAACGGCGACAGGAGGACGGCCATGGAATGCACGGTGAGTTGGACAGGCGCGGCGGGCACGCGCTCGGGCATGGGCTTCGTGGCCGAAACCGGCTCGGGCCACGTGATCGCCATGGACGGCGCGCCCGACGCCGCCAAGCCCGACAACGGCGGCCAGAACCTGGCGCCGCGCCCCATGGAGACGGTGCTGGCCGGCACCGGCGGCTGCACGGCCTACGACGTGGTGCTGATCCTCAAGCGCGGCCGGCACGACGTGCGTGGCTGCTCCGTCAAGCTGAGCAGCGAGCGCGCGGCCGATGACCCCAAGGTGTTCACCAGGATCCACATGCACTTCACCGTGACCGGCAAGGGCGTGCCCGCCAGCGCGGTGGAGCGGGCCATTGCGCTGAGCCACGACAAGTACTGCTCGGCCTCCATCATGCTGGGCAAGACGGCGCAGATCAGCACCTCGCTCGATCTGGTCGAGGTGGATTGAGGTGCTTGCTTCTTGATTGACAGCGTTCGGCGCCCGGCAGCAGGGCGCTGGAAGCTGGCTTGACCGGGCTGTCGGGGCGAGCCGCGAGCCCAGGCGTTCAGATGCGGTGCGCCGTCGTCGTCATCACCTTGGCCGCCAGCCGCATCAGGCCGCGCACCGGCGCCGGCAGCGCGGCGCCACCGGCGTGCAGCGCGTCGTCGGCATGGCGGGCCTCGTCGGCCTTCATCTGCTCGACGATGGCGCGCGAGCGCGTGTCGCCCGAGGGCAGGCGCTCCATGTGGCTGGCCAGGTGCGCCTCGACCTGGCGCTCGGTCTCGACCACGAAGCCCAGGCTCAGGCGGTCGCCGCCCAGGCGCCCCGCCAGCAGCCCGATGCCGAAGGCGCCCGCGTACCACAGCGGGTTCAGCCACGACACGCGGTCGCCCAGCTCGTCCAGGCGCTCCTTGGTCCAGGCCAGGTGGTCGGTCTCCTCGCGCGCTGCGGCCTCCAGGTGCCGGCGCAGCTCGGGGTCGGGCGTGCCCAGCGCCTGCGCCGTATAGAGCGCCTGCGCGCAGACCTCGCCCACGTGGTTGACACGCATCAAGGCCCCGGACAGCCGCCGCTCGGCGTCCGTCAGCCGCGTGGGTGCCGGCGCAGCCGCGGCCGGGCTGGGGCGCGACGCCTGCGGCGGGGCGAACAAGGTGCGCAAGCTGCTGTCAGCGGCAGCGAGCAGGCGGTCGGTCAGGTGCGGTCGCATGGGCCCATGGTACGCTGAGGGCGGCACGCGTGCCGGGCTGCAACTAACTGGCACGGCTTTGCCTGGCCTCGGTTGCTGCTTCGTGCTTGACCGCGTTGATTGGCAGGTCATATCACTGTCGGATCAGCAGGCTCCGTCCAGTGTTGTATGTTGACAACGCCGGGGTTGCCTCTGTTGCCTGGTTGCAACGGATCGGCTTCATTGGCTTCGATTCATGGTCGAAGCCTTTGCAACTTGGCGGCAGGTCTGGTGCAATACCCACAACTTCCCGATTCGGGGAGGTTGGCCCGGGGAACCGGCGGGAATCGCAGACGGACCCTTCGCACCGGCGCCCTATGTGTCTTAACCTTGGAGAACTTGCAATGAAAAAATCTCTGATCGCCCTGGCCGTACTGGGCTTCGCGGGCGCCGCCATGGCCCAGTCTTCCGTGACCCTGTACGGCGTGGCTGACGCCGGCGTGGGCCGTATCAAGAGCCCCGCCTTTGGTAACGACGGCTCTGGCAAGACCGAATTCATCAGCGCCAGCACCATGAACAACGGCACCAGCCGTCTGGGCGTGCGCGGTGTCGAGGATCTGGGTGGCGGCCTGAAGGCTGGCTTCAACTTCGAAACCGGTATCGATCTGGACGACGGCGCCCAGGCTTCTTCCGGCGGCACCATGTGGGGTCGTCAGGCCAACGTGTGGCTGGGTGGCAACTGGGGTACGTTCAAGATGGGTCGCCAGCTGACCCCCACCTTCCTGAGCATTGCCACCTATGAACTGACTGGCACCGCCAACTACTCGGTGATCGGCAACACCTACAACTACGGTGGTATCGGCTCGCGTGCCAACAGCGCCTTCGCATACGTGTCGCCCAACATGGGTGGCCTGACCGCTGCTGTGGCTTATGTGACCAAGAACGACCTGGGTGCCAACAAGGCTGCTTGGGATGCTGCCCTGATGTACAGCAACGGCCCGATCGCTGCCGGCATTTCGGCCAACAAGGTCATCAACAGCAAGACCAACTACCAGGTGGGTGCCAAGTACAACTTCGGCAACTTCGCCGTGGCTGCTTCCTACACGCAGGCTTCCAACCAGGCCAAGCTGGTTCGTCGCGGCGCTTCGCTGGGCGGCTCGGCAACCTTCGGTGCCGCTTCCGTGACGCTGGACGTGAGCCGCGACACCAAGAACGAGTGGACCGGCAAGAAGTACACCAACGGTGTGGTCGAAGCCAAGTACGCGCTGTCCAAGCGCACCTTCGTCTACGGCGCTTACCTGCGCTATGACGGCGACAACAACTACGGTATCGGTGTTCGCCACAACTTCTAATGGCGTGCCGCTGGCCTGATGGCAACATCGGGCAGCCAAATACAAAGAGGGCCTTCGGGCCCTCTTTTTTTGTGCTCTCTCGAGGCGGTCCCTCACAAGGTGGAGCTGTGCGGTGGGCTGTCGCGGGGCTGGTCTGCGCTGAAGCCGGCGAGGACATGCCTTCAGTTCAGCTGTCACGCTGGCGTCAAAAAGGCTGTGGCAAGAAACCCACATCAGGGATTCCGCTAGGGGATGCAGCGGGGCATGCTCCTTGAGAATTGCAGCTTGCGACATCATTCGAGGACGGAAGGCAAGACATGAAGAAATCCCTGTTTCTGGCTGTGACCGGCTCCATGCTGGCAGCATCGGCGTTTGCGCAGTCGAGTGTGCAGTTGTATGGCATCGTGGATCTGGCTTACCGCCACACCAACAATGAGGGCACCGCCGACTCGGGCTCGCACAAGGGCTCGCTGACCCGCATGATCGGTGGCGGCATGTCCCAAAGCCGCATCGGCATCAATGTGACCGAGGACATCGGCAACGGCCTCAAGGCGATTGCCAACTTGGAGCAGCGTATCAATGCGCAGGACGGTTCGGTGTCCGGCCCGCCCGCCTCGCCCACCAGCGGCTGGCAGCAAAGCTGGGTCGGCCTGCAAAGCCAGAGCTTTGGTCGCATCACCATGGGGCGCCAGTACAACGTGCTGTTCGATCTGGTGACGTCCACCTATGCGTCGTACCCGTACTCGCCCTACATGGACGCCTACAAGCCCGAGATTGGTCTGGCGCTGGGTGCGCGTGCCAACAGCATGCTGAAGTACACGGTCGAGCTTGGTCCGGTGCGCGGTGCATTGCAGTATTCGCGCAGCGAAGGCAGCCCCACCGGCGGCGCTACCAAGGGTGGTTATGTGCGCTACGCTCAAAGCGGTTTTGCCGGCGGCGTCGGATACCAGGATTACGAGTTCGGCTCGGGCAAGAAGATCAAGGCCTGGACGGCGGGCGGTTCCTACCGCACGGGCCCGTGGTACTTCAACCTGGGCTACGGCCAGAACAAGGTGGACGCCGGCCTGACCCCGATCGACATGGCGGTGCTGGGCGCGTTCTGGAGCGGTAACGTCAATGGCGGCTTCGGTGGCCCCGGCTTCCTGGTGGCGAACAAGCGCAAGATGTACAAGATTGGGCTGGGTTATCAGGTGACGCCGCAGCTCAACCTCGGTCTGCACTACTTCCGCGCCAAGCAAAGCGGTGTGGCCGCCGCAGCCAATGCGCGCGCCAACTTCGTCACTGTGGCGGCCGACTACGCCTTCTCCAAGCGCACCGACTTCTATGTCGAGGTCGACCGCACCACCCTCAGTGGTGACCATGTCAGCCTGGCCAGTGCGACCGACAACAAGCCCAATGGCGCCAAGTCGCGCTGGGGCATGACGGTGGGTCTGCGCCATCGTTTCTGAGCCTCGCGGCCCGTGTTGCTGCCCAGCGCGCGGCACGGGTGCGTGGTTCATGGCTGATGCAAGCCAAGGTTTCAGGCGCCGCTTGCGGCGCCTTTTTGTTTCGAATTCTCAGAAATAGATAATCCAACGCTTACCAGGGCGTCGTAACGACTGGTAATCCGTTTGACCTTCTCATGCTCGCTTTCATCCTCCGCCGCCTGATCCAGGCCGTCATCGTGATGGTGTCGGTGGCGTTCATTGCCTTTTTGCTGTTCCAGTACGTGGGCGATCCGGTGACCTTCCTGCTGGGGCAGGACGCCACGCCGGAGCAGATTCGCCAGCTGCGCGCCGACCTGGGGCTGGACCAGCCCTTCTTCGTGCAGTTCTGGCACTTCCTGGTCAACGCGGTGCAGGGCGAGTTCGGCCTGAGCCTGCGCCAGGGCGCCAAGGTGTCGCGCCTGCTGGGCGAGCGTTTTCCGGCCACGTTCGAACTGGCCATGGTGGCCGCGCTGCTGGCGCTGCTGATCGGCATTCCGATGGGTGTTTACGCGGCGCTCAAGCGCGGCACCTTCATGAGCCAGGTGTTCATGACGGTGTCGCTGCTTGGCGTGTCGCTGCCCACTTTTTTGATCGGCATTCTGCTGATCCTCATCTTCTCGGTCTGGCTGGGCTGGCTGCCCAGCTTTGGCCGGGGCGAGACAGTGCAGTTCGGCTGGTGGAGCTCGGGCCTGTTCACCGTGGATGGCTGGCTGCACATGATCCTGCCGGCGATCACGCTGGCGATCTTTCAGCTCACGCTCATCATGCGCCTGGTGCGCGCCGAGATGCTGGAGGTGCTGCGCACCGACTACATCAAGTTTGCCCGCGCCCGCGGGCTGACCGATCGTGCCATCTACTTCGGCCATGCATTGAAGAACACGCTGGTGCCGGTGATGACCATCACCGGCCTGCAGCTGGGCGGCCTGATTGCCTTCGCCATCATCACCGAGACGGTGTTCCAGTGGCCCGGCATGGGCCTGCTGTTCATCCAGGCGGTGACCTTTGCCGACGTGCCGGTGATGGCCGCCTACCTGTGCCTGATCGCGCT
This sequence comes from Pseudomonadota bacterium, assembly GCA_023394015.1. GTDB lineage: Bacteria > Pseudomonadota > Gammaproteobacteria > Burkholderiales > Burkholderiaceae_C > Ottowia. Next base: position 7,059 of record JAEXBL010000395.1, read on the forward strand.
GATCTTCGTGGTCATCAACCTGATCGTCGACATGCTCTACGTCGTCGTCGACCCGCGCCTGCGCGTGGCCAAGGCGGGCGGCCATTGAGCCGCACGGCCTGCACCAACCAACCAAGGAGACAAGCATGAACCTCAGAAGCAAACTGCCGTTCGCGCTGGCCGGCGCGGCGCTGCTGGCCATGGCCTCGCTGGCATCGGCGCAAACCGTGCGCATTGCCAACCAGGGCGATGCGCTGTCGCTCGATCCGCATTCGCTCAACGAATCACTGCAGCTGTCCATCAACGGCAACGCCTACGAGCCGCTGGTCGATCTGGACAAGAAGCTCGGCGTGGTGCCCGGCCTGGCCACGGCCTGGGAGCAGACCTCGCCCACGGTGTGGCGCTTCGACTTGCGCAAGAACGTCAAGTTTCACGACGGCACGCCGTTCACCGCCGACGACGTGGTGTTCAGCATGGCGCGCGTGGCCGGCGAGGGCTCGGACATGAAGTCCTACGTCAACGACTTCAAGGAAGTGCGCAAGATCGACAGCCACACCGTCGAGATCGAGACCAAGGCGCCGCTGGCCATCCTGCCGCAGGTCCTCACGCAGGTGATGATCATGAGCAAGCAATGGTGCGAGGACAACAACGCCACGCGCCCGGTCGATCGTCGCAAGGGGGTGGAGAACACCGCCTCGTTCAAGACCAATGGCACCGGCCCCTTCCACGTGCGCGAGCGCCAGCCGGGCGTGCGCACCGTGTTCGTGCGCAACCCCAACTACTGGGGCAAGATCGAGGGCAACGTGCAGGAGGTCGTCTTCACCCCCATCGCCAGCCCGGCCACGCGCGTGGCGGCCCTGCTGTCGGGCGAGATCGACGTGATGGAGCCCGTGCCCGTGCAGGACATTGCCCGCGTCAACAGCGGCAACACCCGGGTGATGACCGGGCCCGAGCTGCGCACCATCTTCCTCGGCATGGACCAGAAGCGCGACGAGCTGCTGTTCTCCAGCGTCAAGGGCAAGAACCCGTTCAAGGACAAGCGCGTGCGCCAGGCCTTCTACCAGGCCATCGACATCGAGGGCATCAGGAAAACCGTGATGCGCGACGCGGCCCGCCCCACGGCGCTGATGATCGGCCCCGGCATCAACGGCTGGAGCGAGGCGCAGGACAAGCGCCCGCCCTACGACGTGGAGGCCGCCAAGAAGCTGATGGCCGACGCCGGCTACGCCAGCGGCTTCGAGGTGACCATGAACTGCCCCAACGACCGCTACGTCAACGACGCCCAGATCTGCCAGGCCGTGGCTGCCAACCTGGCGCGCATCAACGTCAAGATCAACCTGCAGGCCGAAACCAAGGGCACCTATTTCCCCAAGATCCTGCGCCGCGACACCAGCTTCTACATGCTGGGCTGGACGCCCTCGACCTACGACGCGCACAACCCACTCAATGCGCTGATGCGCTGCCCTGACGACAAGACGGGCGCCGGCCAGTTCAACCTGGGCAGTTACTGCAACCCCAGGCTCGACGAGCTGACGCTGAAGATCGGCGCCGAGGCCGACAAGACCGCGCGCGACGCCATGATCCGCGAGGCCTTCAAGCTGCACAGCGACGACGTGGGCCACCTGCCGCTGCACCAGCAGGCGCTGGCCTGGGGCGTGAGCAAGAAGGTCGAGCTGACGCAGCGCGCCGACAACTACATGCCCTTCAAGTGGATCACGCTCAAGCAGTAAGCGGCTCCACCTTTCCCGGGCGGGGGGCCGC
>JAEXBL010000397.1 GCA_023394015.1 Pseudomonadota bacterium
GACCGAGATCATCCGCGGCGCCAACCTGGCCGTGCGCCCCGGCGAGCGGGTGGCCATCATCGGCCCCAACGGCGCCGGCAAGTCGACGCTGTTCAACCTGATCAGCGGGCGCCTGGCGCCCAGCAGCGGCGAGGTGCGGCTCAAGGGCCAGCGCATCGACGGCAAGAAGCCCTACGAGATCAACCGCCTGGGCCTGGCGCGCAGCTTCCAGATCACCAACGTGTTTCCCAAGCTCAGCGTGTTCGAGAACCTGCGCTGCGCGCTGCTGTGGCAGATGGGCTACCGTTACACCTTCATGCGCTTTCTGTCACGCCTGCACGATGCCAATGCGCGCGCCGAGGAGCTGCTGCGCATGATCCACCTGCAGGGCAAGCGCGACGTGCTGGCCGTGAACCTGCCCTATGCCGAGCAGCGCGCGCTGGAGATCGGCGTGACGATTGCCGGCGGCGCCGACGTGATCCTGCTCGACGAGCCCACCGCCGGCATGAGCCGCAGCGAGACCAAGCACTTCATCGAGCTGATCCGCCAGGTCACCGAGGGCAAGACCCTGCTCACGGTGGAGCACGACATGGGCGTGGTCTTCGGCCTGGCCGACAAGATCGCCGTGGTGGTGTATGGCGAGGTGATCGCCTTCGACACCCCCGAGGCCGTGCGCGCCAACCAGCGTGTGCAGGAGGCCTACCTCGGCTCGTCGGTGGCCGATGCGCAGGCGGCGGGCAATTGAGATGAAACCCATGACGAATGACCGGCGCTGGCGCGCCATGACAAATGACAAAGCCCCTGTGTTGAGGGTTGTTTTTGTCATTTGTCATGCGCCGCAGGCGCGGTCATTCGTCATCACCAAGGATGGCTGACATGCTGACGGTAAAGGATTTGCACGCCTACTACGGCAAGAGCCATGTGCTGCATGGCGTCGGCTTCGACGTGCGGCCGGGCGAGATCGTGGCCCTGCTGGGGCGCAACGGCTCGGGCCGCTCGACCACCGCCAAGGCCGTCATGGGCATGTTGCACTGCGAGGGCGACATCGTCTTCAAGGGCCAGGGCCTCCGCGGCCGCAAGACCTACGAGATCGCCCACCTGGGCCTGGGCTACGTGCCCGAGGCGCGCGAGGTGTTCCCCAAGCTCACTGTGCACCAGAACCTGCTGCTGGGGCAAAAGGGCGCCGGCAAGGGCAGCCGCTGGAGCTTCGACGACATGTACGCCATGTTCCCGCGCCTGAAGGAGCGCGAGCACACCGAGGCCGGCGTGATGTCGGGCGGCGAGCAGCAGATGCTGACCCTGTGCCGCACGCTGATGGGCGACCCCGACCTCATCATCATCGACGAGCCCACCGAAGGCCTGGCGCCGATGATCGTCGAGCTGGTGGGCCAATACCTGATCAAGCTGCGCGAGCGCGGCATCTCGGTGCTGCTGATCGAGCAGAAGCTGACCATCGCCATGCAGATCTCCGACCGCGCGCTGGTCATGGGCCACGGCAGCATCGTCTTCGACGGCACGCCGGCCCAGCTGCGCGCCGACGCAGCCACGCGCAAGGAGTGGCTGGAGGTCTGAGTCGAACGCCGGCGCGCACCGCCGCCGGCTTCGGGCTGCTTTCAAATCGATAGCTGTCAGCGCTTGTCAATCAAGCGCTGGCGGATGATGTTTGTTGAGGCAATGCGCCGCCGCGCCGCGTCTTGTCCCAGCGGCGACAAGATCGTTTGCAGCAAGCCCCCGTGATCTTCCAAAATGCACGGGTTCGTTTTTTTCGGGCGCGGATCGAGCCGATCCGCGCCGCACCACCAGCAGGAGCCATTGCCCATGACCGCCGAATACCAGGTCCAAGGTGACGTTGCCGTCATCGCCATGAACAACCCGCCCGTCAACGGCCTCGGCTACGAGACCCGCGTGGGCATCACCAACGGCCTGGAAAAGGCCAACGCCGATCCGGCCGTCAAGGCCATCGTGCTCACCGGCGCCGGCAAGGCGTTCTCGGGCGGCGCCGACATCAAGGAATTCAACTCGCCCAAGGCCTTGCAGGAGCCGACGCTGCTGTCGGTGATCCTGGCCGTGGAGCATTCGAAGAAGCCCGTGGTGGCCGCCGTGCACAGCGTGGCCATGGGCGGCGGGCTGGAGCTGGCGCTGGGCGCGCATTACCGCATCGCCGCGCCGGGCGCCAAGATCGCGCTGCCCGAGGTCAAGCTGGGCCTGATCCCCGGCGCCGGCGGCACGGTGCGCCTGCCGCGCGTGCTGGGTGCCGAGACGGCGCTGAACATGATCGTTAAGGGCGACCCGGTGAACAGCGAAGTGCTGGCCAGCCTGCCGGGCCAGAAGCTGTTCGACAAGATGGCCTCGTCGCCCGAGAAACTGCTGGAAGAGGCCGTGGCCTTCGCCAGGGAAGTCGCCGCCAAGCACGCCGACGGCTCGGCCTTGCCGCTGGTGCGCAACCTGCTGTGCAAGCATCCGCAGGGTGATGCCTACTTCCAGTTCGCACGCAACATGGTCAAGGGCATGGCCAAGAACTTCCCGGCGCCGGTGAAGTGCGTGGACGCGGTGGAAAACGCCACCAAGCTCAAGTTCGACGCCGCGCTGGCCCAGGAGCGCGAGATCTTCATCAACCTGATGCAGACGCCCGAGAGCAAGGCGCTGCGCCACATCTTCGCCGCCGAGCGCGCGGCCAGCAAGATCCCCGACGTGGGCAGCGACGTGCAGCCGCGCGCCGTGGACAAGGTGGCCGTCATCGGCGCCGGCACCATGGGCGGCGGCATCGCCATGAACTTCCTCAACGCCGGCATCCCGGTGACCATCCTGGAGACCAAGCAGGAGGCGCTGGACCGGGGCCTGGCCACCATCCGCAAGAACTACGAGTCGCAGGTCAAGCGCGGCAAGCTGAAAGCAGACAAGTACGAGCAGCGCATGGCCCTGCTCACGCCCACGCTGAGCTACGACGACATCAAGGACGCCGACCTGGTGATCGAGGCGGTGTTCGAGGAAATGGGCGTGAAGGAGCAGGTGTTCAAGAAGTTGGACGAAGTGATGAAGCCCGGCGCCATCCTGGCCAGCAACACCTCGACGCTGGACGTGGACCAGATCGCCGGCTTCACCCAGCGCCCGCAGGACGTGGTGGGCATGCACTTCTTCAGCCCGGCCAACGTGATGATGCTGCTGGAGGTCGTGCGCGGCGCCAAGACGGCCAAGGACGTGCTGGCCACGGTGATGGCGATCGCCAAGAAGATCCGCAAGACGGCCGTGGTGTCGGGCGTGTGCGATGGCTTCATCGGCAACCGCATGATCGAGCAGTACAGCCGCCAGGCCGGTTTTCTGCTGGAGGAGGGCGCCACGCCGCAACAGGTGGACAAGGCCATCGAGAAGTTCGGCTTTGCCATGGGCCCGTTCCGCATGGGGGACCTGGCCGGCAACGACATCGGCTGGGCCATCCGCAAGCGCCGCTACGTCGAAAAGCCGAACATGAAGTACAGCAAGACCGCCGACTTGCTGTGCGAGCTGGGCCGCTTCGGCCAGAAGACCGGCGCCGGCTGGTACGACTACCAGCCCGGCAAGCGCGACGCCATCCCGTCCAAGCTGGTCGAGGACATGGTGGCCAACCATCGCAAGGAGCAGGGCATCACCCCGCGCAAGATCAGCGACCAGGAGATCGTCGAGCGCCTGGTGTACGCGCTGGTGAACGAAGGCGCGCGCATCCTGGAGGACGGCATCGCCAGCAAGGCCAGCGACATCGACATGGTGTACCTGACCGGCTACGGCTTCCCCATCTGGCGCGGCGGCCCCATGAAGTACGCCGACATGGCGGGCCTGTTCAACGTGGCCGAGAGCATGAAGCGCTTTGCGCAGAACCCCATGGACGACGCCGAGTTCTGGCAGCCGGCGCCGCTGCTGGCCAAGCTGGTGGCCGAGGGCAAGACCTTCAACTGATGCGGGCGGCAGCGATCGCGCAACGCCCCAAGTACGCGAAGAACGCAAAGGGTTCGCGAAGGACGCGAAAACCCATTGGCTGTTTCTTTCGCGTCCTTCGCGCCATCTTCGCGCCCTTCGCGTCCGGCTGTTTGGTTTGCATGGGGTCGGACCGGAAAGATCGTCTCCAAAGCACACACATCAAGCGCAACAAGCTATTAATTCAGGAGTAATGCTATGACATCCGCCGTGATCGTTTCCACCGCCCGCACGCCGCTCGCCAAGAGCTGGAGGGGCTCCTTCAACATGACCCATGGCGCCACCCTGGGCGGCCATGCGGTGCAGCACGCCATCGCGCGCGCCGGCATCGAGGCCGCCGCCGTTGACGACGTCATCATGGGCTGCGCCAACCCCGAGGGCGCCACCGGCGCCAACATCGGCCGCCAGATCGCGCTGATGGCCGGCTGCCCGGTCACCACCTCGGGCATGACGGTGAACCGCTTCTGCTCGTCGGGCCTGCAAACCATCGCCCTGGCGGCGCAGCGCATCATTGCCGGCGAGGCCGAGGTGTTCGTCGCCGGCGGCGTGGAGAGCATCTCCTGCGTGCAGCAGGAGATGAACCTGCACATGATGAAAGACCCGGCGTTGGAGGCCAAGGTGCCCGCCATCTACTGGAGCATGCTGCAGACCGCCGAGCAGGTAGCCCAGCGCTACAACATCGGCCGCGACGCCATGGACGAGTACGGCGCCGCCAGCCAGCAAAAGGCCTGCGCCGCGCAGGCCGCCGGCAAGTTCGACGACGAGATCGCCCCCATCACCGTCACCGCCGGCGTGGCCGACCCGGTCATGGGCCTGCGCACCAGGGAAGTCACCGTCAGCAAGGACGAGGGCACGCGCGAAGGCACGACCAAGGAAGGCATCAGCGGCATCAAGCCGGCCCTGCCGGGCGGCCTGATCGCCGCCGGCAACGCCAGCCAGTTCAGCGACGGCGCCGGCGCCTGCGTGGTGGTCAGCGAGGAGTACGCCAGCAAGCACAACCTCAAGCCGATCGGCCGCTTCCTCGGCTTTGCCGTGGCCGGCTGCGAGCCCGACGAAAAGGGCATCGGCCCGGTGTTCGCCGTGCCCAAGGTGCTGAAGAAACTGGGCCTGACGGTGCAGGACATCGACCTGTGGGAGCTGAACGAGGCCTTTGCCGTGCAGGTGATCTACTGCCGCGACAAACTGGGCATCCCGGCCGACAGGCTGAACGTGAACGGTGGCGCCATCGCCCTGGGCCACCCCTACGGCGTCAGCGGCCAGCGCCTGACGGGCCACGCCCTCATTGAGGGCAAGCGCCGCGGCGCCAAGCGCGTCTGCGTGACCATGTGCATCGGCGGCGGCATGGGCGCGGCCGGCGTTTTCGAAGTGCTGTGATGCCCACGGGTGGCGGGTTGATGCCGAATCGCCCGCCGCTCATTGCTTTTTGGTCGGACGGCTTCAGAACAGCCGGACGCAAAGGACGCAAAGGATTCGCGAAGGACGCGAAAGAAGCCCAAACCTTGGTCTAGTCTGGATCGAAACCTTGTGCAGTACGGGCGCGGAGTTCCTGTGCCATGCGTGACGCACAGGAAGTTTTTTGCGTCCTTCGCGAATCCTTTGCGTCCTTTGCGTCCGGCTGTCCGGTTTTCAGGCCTTTCTTTTTCCCATAGATCATGAACCTGCGCGACACGCTCGATTTTCTGCTCCACGACTGGCTCCAGGCCGAATCGCTGACCCAGCGCCCGCGCTTTGCCGAGCATTCGCGCGAAACCTTCGACGCGGTGCTGGACACTTGCGAGCGCATCGCGCGTGAGAAGTACGCACCCTTCAACCGCCTGGTCGACACCGAAGAGCCGCGCACCGAAGCGCAGCCCGACGGCAGCCTGCGCGTGGTGCTGCCGCAGGCCACCTACGACGCCCGCGCCGCCTACGCCGAGTCCGGCATGCTGGCCGCCGCCCAGGACGCCGAGCACGGCGGCATGCAACTGCCGTACCTGGTCGAGGCGGCGGCCAACGCCTTCTTCGGCAAGGCCTCGGTCAGCATCGGCGCCAACCTGCTCACCGTGGGCAACGCCAACCTGCTGATGGTGCATGGCACCGAACTGCAAAAGCAGGTGTTCGCCGCCAACGAATTCAACGGCCGCTGGACCGGCACCATGTGCCTGTCCGAGCCGCAGGCCGGCTCCTCGCTGTCCGACATCGCCACCCGCGCCGTGCTGGAAGACCAGAACGACCCACTGGGCCCGCGCTACCGCCTCAAGGGCAACAAGATGTGGATCTCGGGCGGCGACCACGAACTGACCGAGAACATCGTGCACCTGGTGCTGGCCAAGATTCCCGGCCCGGACGGCAAGCTGATTCCGGGCGTGAAGGGCATCTCGCTGTTCATCGTGCCGAAGCAGTTGGTGGACAGCGAGGGCCAGCTCACCGGCGTGCGCAACGACGTGGCGCTGGCGGGCCTGAACCACAAGCTGGGCTGGCGCGGCACCACCAACACGTTGCTGAACTTCGGCGAAGGGCAGTTCCCGGTGGGTGGTGAAGCCGGTGCCGTGGGCTACCTGGTGGGCAATCCGCACGAAGGCCTGCGCTGCATGTTCCACATGATGAACGAGGCGCGCATCGCCATCGGCATGGCCGCCACCATGCTGGGCCTGGCGGGCTACGAGGCCTCGCTGGACTACGCCAAGACGCGCACGCAAGGCCGCCCGGTGGGCGCGGCCGGCAAGGACGCGTCGCAGCCGCCGGTGCGCCTGATCGAGCACGCCGACATCCGGCGCATGCTGCTGGCGCAGAAAGCCTATTGCGAGGGCGCGCTGGCGCTGCTGATGTACTGCGCCAAGCTGGTCGACGAGCAGCACACCGGCGACGCCGCCCAGGCCGACGAGGCCCGCCTGCTGCTGGAGGTGCTGACGCCGATCGCCAAGAGCTGGCCGAGCGAGAACTGCCTGGAGGCCAATTCGCTGGCCATCCAGATCCACGGCGGCTACGGCTACACGCGCGACTTCCCGGTCGAACAGTACTGGCGCGACAACCGCCTGAACATGATCCACGAAGGCACGCACGGCATCCAGGCCATGGACCTGCTGGGCCGCAAGGGGCTGATGGAGCAGGGCCGGGGCCGGCAGCTGCTGGCCGCGCGCATCAAGGCCAGCATCGAGCAGGTGCAGCGGCAGCCCGCCCTGTCCGAGCATGCCAACGCCCTGGCGCAGGCGCTGGCGCACGTCGGCGCCGCCACCCAGAAAGCCTGGGCCACCGGCAACCCCACCGAGGCGCTGGCCAACGCCGTGCCCTACATGCAGGCCTTCGGCCACGTCGTCATCGCCTGGATCTGGCTGGAGCTGTCGCGGGCGGCAGCCGCTTCCAAGAACGAAGCGTACCGCGCCGGCGTGGCCGGCGCCACGGCCTATTTTTATCGTTACGAACTGCCCAAGATCGTCGCCTGGCTGCGCGTGGTGGAAAGCCGCGACATGACCTGCGCCGAGATTCCTGAGGCTGCATTCTGAGAAGAGGTCCAGCGTTCAGCGCGAACCCCGAAAGCATCAACGCACCTTCCCCACGCTCAACCCTCAACGCCCAACGCTCAACCCAAGAAATGACCCGCACCATCCAACAACTGTTCGACCTCAAGGGCAAGACCGCCCTCGTCACCGGCGGCTCGCGCGGCCTGGGGCTGCAAATGGCCCACGCGCTGGGCGAGGCCGGCGCGCGCATCATGCTCAGCTCGCGCAAGGCGGCCGACCTGGAGGAATCCGTGGCCGAGCTGCAGGCGGCCGGCATCGACGCGCGCTGGATCGCCGCCGACTGCGCCGTCGAGGCCGACATCCACCGCCTGGCCGACGAGACGCTGGAGCGCATGGGCGATATCGACATCCTGGTCAACAACGCCGGTGCCGCCTGGGGCGCCCCGGCCGAAGACCATCCGCTGGAAGCCTGGGACAAAGTAATGAACCTGAACGTGCGCGGCTATTTCCTGCTCAGCCAGCGCGTGGCCAAGAAGAGCATGATCGAGCGCCGCCAAGGCCGCATCATCAACATTGCCAGCATCGCCGGCTTAGGGGGCAACCCGCCGGAGATGCAGACCATCGCCTACAACACCAGCAAGGGCGCGGTGATCAACTTTACCCGCGCGCTGGCTGCCGAATGGGGCCGCTACGGCATCAACGTGAACGCCATCTGCCCCGGCTTCTTCCCCAGCAAGATGACGCGCGGCACGCTGGAGAACCTGGGCGTGGACAAGCTGATCGCCAACGCGCCCCTGCGCCGGCTGGGCGACGACGAGGACCTGAAGGGCATCACCCTGCTGTACGCCAGCGACGCCGGCAAGCACATCACCGGCCAGTGGCTGGCCGTGGACGGCGGCGTGAGCGTGGTGACGGGGGGCTGAACGTGAGCCTCGACTTCGGCGTCGTCATTCCCTTCGTCGATCACCTCGGCTTCACGCTGGAGAAGTTCGAAGGCGGTGAATCCACGCTGCACTTCGCGCCGCGGCCGGAGCACTGCAACTCCTTCGGCGTGACGCACGGCGGCGCGGTGATGACCTTCCTCGACGTCATCATGGCCACGGCCGCGCGCAGCGTGCAGCCCGACATGGGCATCATCACCATCGAGATGAAGACCAGCTTCATGCGGCCGGCGCCGGCGTCCAAGACGGGCGAGCCGCTGGTGGGCCGGGGCCGGCTGCTGCACCGCACGCGCGCCACGGCCTTCGTCGAGGGCTCGATCTTCGACGCCGCCGGCCAGTTGTGCGCGCATTCCACCGGTACCTTCAAGTACGTGCCGCGCGCCGAGCGGCCCGACCACACGCCGGGCCCGCTGCCCACCGACTGATTTTTTTGAACCCATCCAGGCTCGGCGCTTGCCTGAAAAGCGCGAACCGCTCTTTGATTCACAGCCATTTGCAGGAGAACCCCATGGCCACCAACCGCCAGATCGTGCTCGACAACCGCCCCGAGGGCGAAGCCACCGCCAGCAACTTCAAGCTGGTCACCAGCGACACCCCGCCGCTGGCCGACGGCCAGGTGCTGGTGCGCCATCACTACCTCAGCCTCGACCCCTACATGCGCGGGCGCATGAACGAGAGCAAGAGCTACGCCCAGCCGCAGCCGCTGGGCGAGGTGATGATCGGCGGCACGGTGGGCGAGGTGGTCGAATCCAAACACGCCAGGTTCAAGGCCGGTGACCCCGTGGTCGGCATGGGCGGCTGGCAGGAATACAGCGTGGTCGACGGCGACGCGCCCGGCATGCTGCGCAAGGTGGACACCACGCACGTGCCGCTGTCCTACTACCTGGGCGCCGTCGGCATGCCTGGCGTCACGGCCTGGTACGGCCTGACACAGATCATCCAGCCCAAGGCCGGCGACACCGTGGTCATCAGCGCCGCCACCGGTGCCGTGGGCAGCGCCTTCGCGGCCCTGGCCAAGGCGCGCGACTGCCGCGTGGTCGGCATTGCCGGCGGTCCCGAGAAGTGCAAGTACGCCGTGGACGAACTGCATTTCGACGCCTGCATCGACTACCGCCAGCACCCCGACATCAAGACCATGGCCAAGGCGCTGAAGGAGGCCTGCCCGAACGGCATCGACGGCTACTTCGAGAACGTCGGCGGCTACATCCTGGACGCCGTGATGCTGCGCACCAACGCCTTCGCCCGCATCGCCCTGTGCGGCATGATCGCCGGCTACGACGGCCAGCCCATGCCGCTGCAGAACCCGGCGCTGATGCTGGTCAACCGCCTCAAGTTGCAAGGCTTCATCGTCAGCGAGCACATGGAGCTGTGGCCGCAAGCGCTGCAGGAGTTGGGCACGCTGGTCGCGCAGGGCAAGCTCAAGCCGCGCGAGACCATTGCCCAGGGCATCGAGAGCGCCCCCGAGGCCTTCCTCGGCCTGCTCAAGGGCAAGAACTTCGGCAAGCAGCTGGTCAAGCTGATCTGACCGATCGCCGCCCGGGGGCGGTGCCGGCCCATGCGCCCGGCGGTATCGCCCAGCGCTTCTTGCTGATCGTGCGCATCCTTTCTGCAGCGCCGCGCGGCCACAATGCGCGCGTTCGTAGGAAGGAGTTGGCATGCATGCATTGATTCATCAGCTGGCCCGGCGTTTCAGGCTGGACACCGGCCGCGCCGAGCGGCTGTGGGCGCTGTCGGGCCTGCACCGGCGGCCGGACACGCTGGGGCTGCACCTGCGCCGCGGCCTGGCCGTGCTGGCGGCGCTGCTGCTGGGGGCCGGGCTGATCTTCTGGGTGGCGGCCAACTGGCAGGATCAGACGCGCGCCTTCAAGCTGCACTTGCTGGAGGCCGCGGTGCTGGCCAGCAGTCTGGCCGCGCTGGCCTGGCCGCGCGGGCGCACGGCGCTGCTGCTGCTGGCCACGCTGGCGCTGGGCGGCCTGCTGGCCTTCGTCGGCCAAACCTACCAGACCGGCGCCGACGCCTGGCAACTGTTCGCCACCTGGGCGGCACTGGCGCTGGTGTGGGCGCTGGCGGTACGGCGCGATGCGCTGTGGGCACTGTGGCTGCTGATCGCCGGGCTGGCGTTGGCGCTGTGGTCGGGCGATGCGCTGTTCAACCCGCTGCAAAGCCTGCTGTTCGGGCGCTCCTCGCGCAGCCTGCTGACGCCAGTGCTGTGGCTGGCGGTATTTCTGCTGCCGCTGGCGCTGCCGCGGCTGCGCTTGTTGCCCGAGGGCGCCAGGTCGGCGCCGCTGAGCTGGCGGCTGGCGGCACTGATGGCGCTGGGCGCCTGGTGCACCTACGCCTTGTTCGGCCTGTTCATGCGCGAGCAGCTTTGGCAGTACTTTTTCAACAGCGCGCTGGTGTTGGGCGCCGCGGCGCTGGCCTGGGCGCTGCGCCCGCGCGATTTCGTGGTGCTGGGCCTGGCGGTGCTGGCGCTGAACGTGCTGGTGGTGAGCGGTTTCGCGCGCCTGCTGTTTGAAGGCGGCAGCAGCGTGAACATGGCCTTCGGCGTGACGCTGATTGCCGCCGTGTGCGTGGGCGTCAGCGCCACCTGGCTGCTGCGCCTGCAGCGCGAGGAGGGCGGGGCATGAGCACGGTGGTCAACAACGAACGCCGCCTGATCGAACGTGCCCAAGGCGAGGGCCTGCTGCCGCCCACGGCGCTGGCGGCCTGGCAAGAGGCGGCGGGGCCGTCGTGGGTGCTCACCACGCTCAGCTTTGTTGGCGCGCAGCTGGTGGTGCTGCCGTTTCTAGCGTTTCTGGCGCTGCTGGGCAGTGGCTTTCTGTTCAAGGCGCCGGGGGCCTTCGTGGCGTCCGCGGTGCTGATCGCTGGCGCCGTCTGGCTGCTGCGCGGGCAGGCGGCCATGTTCGTGGCGCAACTGGCCTTCAGCGCCTTGCTGGCCGGTCTGGCCCTGCTGGTGGTGGGCTGGAAGGGCCTGTTGCACAACCCGCAGCTGCTGACGCTGCTGCTGCTGTTGCTGGGTGCGGCCCTGCTGGTGGGCCCCGCCTGGGTGCAGCGGGTGCTGGGCTTTCTGGCCACGCTGGCGGCGCTGAACCTGCTGCTGTGGCCGCTGGCGGGTGGCGCCGAAGTGTCCGACTGGGTGTACTGGGAACAGCGCTACCAGGCCTTCCCCCTGGCGCTCAACGCCGCGCTGCTGGCGCTGCTGTGGG
>JAEXBL010000405.1 GCA_023394015.1 Pseudomonadota bacterium
GCCCAACGCCATCCGCATGCACATCGAAGCCGAAATGGCGCGGGCTGGTTGCCGCCCCGAGGTGGCGCTGGAGATCGACGGCGTGGCCGCCATCCTGGACCTGGTCGAAGACGGCGCCGGCTGCGCCATCCTGCCGCCCCACGCGCTGGCCGGCGCGGTGCGGCCCGCGGCCTTCAGCACCCGCGCCATCAAGAACGGCGACGGCACGCCGCTGCGCATCCCGCTCTACTCCGCCGTCAGCGCGCTGCGCCCCGTCACCGGCACGCAGCAAGCGGTGCTGGCGCTGGTGCACGCCATGGCGCGCGAGCGGCTGGACGCGCCGGCCCGCTGAGGGCGGCGCGGTGGGCTAGAGCCGCTGCGCGCCAGCGCTCAGGCCACCCCGTGCTGCTTGAACCACGCCAGCGCGCGCTGCCAGCCGTCCTCGGCCGCGGCCTGGCGAAAGCTCGGGCGGTAGTCGGCGTGAAAGGCGTGCGGCGCCTCCGGGTAGACCACGAAGGTCGAATCCCTGGCCGCCGCGTTGCCCTTGGCACCCGCTTCGGCCAGTGCGGTCTTCATCTGCTCCACCGTGTCCAGCGGAATGCCAGTGTCGGCTGCGCCGTACAGGCCCAGCACCGGCCCATGGAGCTGCGCCGCCACGTCCACCGGCTGCTTCGGCGTCAGCGCGCTGGCCTGCCCCACCAGGCGCCCGTACCAGGCCACACCGGCCTTCACCCGCGGGTTGTGCGCCGCATACAGCCAAGTCTGGCGCCCGCCCCAGCAAAAACCCGTCACCCCCAGCTTGTCGGCATCGCCGCCGTGGGCCGCGGCCCAGGCCACCGTGGCGTCCAGATCGGCCATCACCTGCGCATCGGGCACCTTGGCGATCACCTCGCTCATCAGCTTGGCCATCTCACCATAGCTCTGCGCATCGCCCTGGCGCACGAACAGCTCGGGCGCGATCGCCAGATAGCCCGCCTTGGCAAAGCGCCGCGCCGTGTCGGCGATGTATTCGTGCACACCGAAGATTTCGGACAGCACCAGCACCACCGGCAAGCCAGTCTTGCCCGCCGGCTGGGCCCGATAGGCCGGCATCTTGAAGCCAGCCACGTCGATCATCACCTCCCCCACCGTCAGCCCGTCCGCGGGCGTCTTGATCGCCGTCTGCGCCATCACCGGCAGCGTCGCGGCGGCATAGCCCACGCCCAGCCCCAGCTTGAGCGCGGCGCGACGCGACGGCACCCGCGGCGTGGCCGGCGCATCCAGCAGTGCATGGGTATCGAGAACATGGTCGGACTTCAGCATCTGAAAGCGCTCCTGTGCAGTTGGATGGCGCCCCAGTCTAGAGGCGTTTGCCCACCCCGCCCATGCCCGTGCAAAACGCCGGGCTACGCCCATGGCAGCCACCGAGCCGCCGCGCTATAATTTGCGGTTCCAGATTTCATTCGCCGACTTAGCTCAGTTGGAAGAGCAACGCACTCGTAACGCGTAGGTCGCCAGTTCGATCCCGGCAGTCGGCACCATCCATGAGTCCGCACAGGTTCACTACCGTGCGGACTTTTCTTTTCCCTCGGCTGCACCTTGTTTGCAGCGGACGAAGCGCTGCCAACATATCGCCCCACCGAGGTGTTGCTGGGGGCACGTTTTGGAGGTACATCGCCTACGCTGGCGGCGAAAAGATAACCACCAGCAGTTCCCGGCATCCCGACGACAGACGCAAAAAAGCCCGCTACCTTTTGAGTAGCGGGCTTTGCTTGCCTGTGGCGGAGAGGGAGGGATTCGAACCCTCGATACGGAGAACCGTATACCGGATTTCGAGTCCGGCGCATTCGACCACTCTGCCACCTCTCCTGCTTTCGTGTCGAATCGCGGATTCTAGCAGGACTCAGGGGCTCGGCTTGAGCAGTTCCAGTCCGCCCAGGTAGGGGCGCAGCGCCTTGGGCACGGTGATGGAGCCGTCGGCGTTCTGGTGGTTTTCCAGCACGGCAACCAGCGCGCGGCCGACGGCCAGGCCGCTGCCGTTCAAGGTGTGCACCAGCTCGTTCTTGCCGGCGGCGTTCTTGAAGCGGGCCTGCATGCGGCGGGCCTGGAAGGCCTCGCAGTTGCTGACCGAGCTGATCTCGCGGTAGGTGTCCTGCGCCGGCACCCACACTTCCAGGTCGTAGGTCTTGCTGGCGCCAAAGCCCATGTCGCCGGTGGACAGCAGCACCACGCGGTAGGGCAACTCCAGCGCCTGCAGGATGGCCTCGGCGTGGCCGACCATTTCTTCCAGCGCGTCGTAGCTGTGCTCGGGGTGCACGATCTGCACCATCTCGACCTTGTCGAACTGGTGCTGGCGGATCATGCCGCGGGTGTCGCGCCCGGCGCTGCCGGCCTCGGAGCGAAAGCAGGGCGTGTGCGCGGTCAGCTTGATGGGCAGCTCGGCCTCGGCCACGATCTCGCCGCGCACCAGGTTGGTGAGCGATACCTCGGAGGTGGGGATCAGGTACAGCAGCTCGCCCTCGCCTTCCTGGCCGCCTTTCTTGGCGGCGAACAGGTCGGCCTTGAACTTGGGCAGCTGGCCGGTGCCGCGCAGGGTGTCGGCGTTTACGATGTAGGGCGTGTAGCACTCGGTGTAGCCGTGCTGCTGCGTCTGCACGTCCAGCATGAACTGCGCCAGCGCGCGGTGCAGGCGCGCCACCGGGCCGCGCATGAAGGCGAAGCGCGTGCCGGCCAGCTTGACGCCGGTTTCGAAATCCAGGCCCAGCTTCTCGCCCAGGTCGACGTGGTCGCGCACCGGAAAGTCGAACGCCCGTGGCGCCAGGCCGTGCGGCGCCCAGCGGCGCACCTCGACGTTGGCGGCCTCGTCTTCGCCCACGGGCACGCTGTCGTGCGGCAGGTTGGGCACGGCCAGCAGCAGCGCGCCCAGCTCGTCCTGGATGGCGTCGAGCCGCGCGGCAGACTGGTCGAGTTCGTCCTTGATCGACGCCACCTGCGCCATTAGATCGTCGGCGCTTTCGCCCTTGGCCTTGCGCTGGCCGATCTGCTTGCTGGCACTGTTGCGCAGCGCCTGCAACTCTTCGGTGCGGGTCTGGATGGTCTTGCGCTCGGCCTCCAGCGCGGTGAAGGCGGCTTCGTCGAGAAAGGGTTGCGGGTTTTTGCGGGTGGCCAGGCGCGCCAGTACGGCGCCGAGGTCTTTGCGGAGCAGGATGGGATCGAGCATGGGCGAATTGTAGGGGCCGGGCACCAGGTCGGTGCCATGTGGACAGGCGGCGATGCCCGCCAAGGAATCCGAGGGCAATCCGCGATCAGTGCCGGGCGGTCAATCGCCGACAGCTACCAAATCCGCAGCAACCGCTCAGTTGATGTGCCCCAGCCGCGATTCGCCCTGCTGGTCCAGCCGGAGGCCCTTGGGCAGCGGGAATTTCACGGTTTCCTCGATGCCGTCCAGTTTGCGCACCGACAGCGCGCCGAGGGCGCGCAGCCGGTCGATGACCTGCTGCACCAGGATGTCGGGCGCCGAGGCGCCGGCCGTGAGGCCGATGCGCGGCTTGCCGGCGATCCACTCGGCCCGCAGCTCGTCGGCGCTGTCGACCATGTAGGCCGGCGTGCCCAGCTTGAGCGCCACCTCGCGCAGCCGGTTGGAGTTGCTGCTGGTTGGGCTGCCGACGACGATGACCACGTCGACCGCGCGCGACAGCAGCTTGACGGCGTCCTGCCGGTTCTGCGTGGCGTAGCAGATGTCCTGCTGCTTGGGCTCGCGCACGTGCGGAAAGCGCGCCTTCACGGCGGCGGTGATGTCGGCCGCGTCGTCCACGGAGAGCGTGGTCTGCGTCACCACGGCCAGCTTCTCGGTCTGCGCCGGCCGCACGCGCGCCACGTCGGCCACGTCTTCGACCAGGTGGATGCCGCCGTCGAGCTGGCCCATGGTGCCTTCCACCTCGGGGTGGCCCTTGTGGCCGATCATGATGAATTCGTAGCCCTCGCGGTGCAGCTTGGCGACCTCGACGTGCACCTTGCTGACCAGCGGGCAGGTGGCGTCGAACACGCGAAAGCCCCGGTTTTCGGCCTCGCGCTCGACCGACTTGGGCACGCCGTGGGCCGAGAACACCAGCGTGGCGCCGGGCGGCACCTCGGCCAGGTCCTCGATGAAGATGGCGCCCTTGGCCTTGAGGTCGTTCACCACGTAGGTGTTGTGCACGATCTCGTGGCGCACGTAGATCGGCGCGCCGAACTTGGCCAGCGCGCGCTCGACGATCTCGATGGCACGGTCGACGCCGGCGCAGAAGCCGCGCGGCTCGGCCAGCAACACTTCGCTCATCACTAAACCCCTATGACCTGGACTTCGAACGTCACCGGCTGCCCCGCCAGCGGGTGGTTGAAGTCGAGCCTGAGCGCGCCGTCCTCGCGCACCGCCTGCACCACGGCGGCGAACTGGCCCTGGCCGTCGGGCGTGGGCAGGTGGATCACGTCGCCCACGGCGTAGCGCTCCTGCGGGTCGCCCAGGCTGTCCAGCTCCTTGCGCGGCAGCCACTGGATCATGTCCGGGTTGCGCTCGCCAAAAGCCTCGCCGGCGGGAATGTCGAAACGGGTGTGCGTGCCCTCGGCCAGGCCGATCAGGCGCTGCTCCACCGCCGGCGACAGCTCGCCCGCGCCCAGCGACAGCGTGGCCGGCGGCCCGCCAAAGGTGGACACCACGTCGCCCTGCGGCCCCGACAGGCGGTAGTGCAGGGTCAGGAAGGAACTCGGTTCGACAACGCGCATGAAGGCCCCAGATAAACTGCCCGCATTGTAGGAACCGCCCCGCCCCAGTGCCCGCATGTCGCTGAAAGACCTTCCCGCCGACGCCCGCCCGCGCGAAAAGCTGCTGGCGCGCGGCGCCGGCGCCTTGAGCGACACCGAGCTGCTGGCCCTGCTGCTGCGCACCGGCACCGCCGGGCGCGGCGTGCTGCAGATGGCGCAGGAAGTGCTGGACGCCTTTGGCGGCATCGCCGGCCTGCTGCACGCCGGCGCCGACGACCTGAAGCGCGTCAAGGGCCTGGGCGGCAGCGCCAAGCGCGCCGAGCTGGTGGCGGTGCTGGAACTGGCGCGCCGCGCGCTGGCCGAGCAGCTGGCCGAGCGCGCCGCGCTGGATTCGGCCGGCGCGGTGAAGGACTACCTGCGCCTGCATCTGGGCGCGCGCCCGCACGAGGTGTTCGCGGTGCTGTTTCTCGACACCCGGCACCGCCTGATTGCGCTGGAAGAGCTGTTCAAGGGCACGCTGACGCAGACCAGCGTCTACCCGCGCGAGGTGGTGCTGCGCGCCCTGCACCACCACGCCGCTGCCGTGGTGCTGGCGCACAACCACCCCAGCGGCAGCGTGCAGCCCAGCCGCGCCGACGAGGCCATCACGCGGACCCTGAAGTCGGCCCTGGCCCTGATCGACGTGCGCGTGCTCGACCACGTCATCGTCGGGCCGGGCGAGGCCTTGTCGATGGCCGAACAGGGCCTGGTGTGAAGGCCAAGTCGTTCCAGGAGCTGAAGGCGATGCGCGCCCGCCTGGCCGAGGCCCAGGCCCGCGCCGCCGCAGAAGCTGCGAAGGCAACCGCCGCCCGTGCCGCCGCCGAACGCCAGGCGCAGGCCGACCAGAACCTGTTCGCCCGCGCCATCGGGCCCACCCAGCCGCTGCGCGCCCACGGCCGCGTGG
>JAEXBL010000424.1 GCA_023394015.1 Pseudomonadota bacterium
CCAAGGTGGGCGCGGTCGTGGGCTACGCCTCGCTGATGTCCATCGCCGAAGCCCTGAAGGCCGCCGGCAGCGTGGACACCGAAAAGCTCGTGGACGCGTTCGCCGGCCTCAAGGTCGACACGCCCTACGGCCAGATCCACTACCGCAAGATCGACCATCAATCGACCATGGGCGTCTACGTGGGCACGACCGCGGTGGAGGACGGCAAGGGCGTCATGAAGGACTTCGCCTACATCGACGGCGCCCGCCTGCAGCCGCCCGACGAGCAGGTCCGCAAGATGCGCCCGGCGCCCTGATGAGCCTTTCCGGACTGCTGCTGCAGCTGCTCAACGGCCTGGCCGACGCCAGCGCGCTGTTCCTGGTGGCGGCCGGGCTGTCGCTGATCTTCGGCGTGACCCGGGTGGTGAATTTCGCCCACGGCTCGTTCTACATGCTGGGCATCTATCTGGCCTGGACCTTCACCGGCTATTTCGGCGACGGCGCCGGCTACTGGGCCGGCCTGCTGCTGGCCGCGCTGGCCACGGGCCTGATCGGCGCGGCCGCCGAATGGCTGGTGCTCAAGCGCCTGTACCAGGCCCCTGAACTGTTCCAGCTGCTGGCCACCTTCGCGCTGGTGCTCATCATCGGCGACGCCGCGCTGGCGATCTGGGGCCCGGAGGATCTGTTCTCGGCCCGCGCGCCGGGCCTGTCCGGCGCGGTGCAGATCCTGGGGCGCCGCTATCCCGAATACGACCTGCTGCTGATCGCCGCCGGCCCGGTGGTGCTGGGCCTGCTGTGGCTGCTGCTGATGCGCACGCGCTGGGGCCGGCTGCTGCGCGCGGCGGCGGAAAACCGCCGCATGCTGGCCGCGCTGGGGGTGAACCAGGCGTGGCTGTTCACCTCGGCCTTCACGCTGGGCGCCTTCCTGGCCGGCCTGGGCGGCGCGCTGGCCGCGCCGCGCGTGCCCGCCACGCTGGGGCTGGACCTGGAGATCATCGCCAGCGCCTTCGTGGTCGTGGTGGTGGGCGGCCTGGGTTCGATACCCGGCGCCTTCCTGGCGGCGCTGCTGATCTGTTCGGTCAAGGCCGTGTTCGTGTTCCTGGGCCAGGTGCAGATCGGCCCGTGGGTCTTCAACCTGTCCAAGCTCACGCTGCTGGCCGAGTTCGCCGTGATGGCGGTGGTGCTGGTGGCGCGACCCTGGGGCCTGCTGGGCCAGCCGCCCGCGCCCTCGTCGCAGGCCGTCGCCCCCGAGCGCCCGATCGCGCCGGCCGGCCGCCGGCTGCGGCGGGCCTACGGCCTGCTGCTGGTCCTGCTGGCGCTGGCGCCGGTGGCCGCCCTGCAATGGCCGTACTTCGGCATCCTGCTGACCGAAATCCTGATCGCCGCGCTATTCGCCGCCAGCCTGCATTTCCTGACGGGGCTGGCCGGCATGACGTCCTTCGGCCACGCGGCCTGGTTCGGCCTGGGCGCCTACGGCGCGGCGCTGCTGCTGAAGCTGGCGGCCGTGCCGATGGAGGCGGCGCTGCTGCTCGGCCCCTTCGCCGCGGTCTTCGGCGCGCTGCTGTTCGGCTGGTTCTGCGTGCGCCTGTCGGGCGTGTACCTGGCGATGCTGACGCTGGCGGTGGCGCAGATCCTGTGGGCGCTGGCCTATCAATGGGACGACGTGACCGGCGGCAGCAACGGGCTGATCGGCCTGTGGCCGTCGGCCTGGCTGTCGCAGGGCCCGTGGTTCTATTACCTGACGCTGGCGCTGTGCGCCGGTGGCATCTGGTGGCTGCGCCGGCTGGCGTTCTCGCCGCTGGGCTATGCGCTGCGCGGCGTGCGCGATTCGTCGCTGCGCGCCGAGGCGCTCGGCATGGACGCGCGGCGCCTGCAATGGGCGGGCTTCGTGGCGGCCTCGCTCGCCGCCGGCATGGCCGGCTCGCTGTATGCGTTTTCCAAGGGCAGCAGCGCCCCCGACGTGCTGGCCGTGAGCCGGTCGGTGGACGGCCTGGTGATGGTGTTGCTGGGCGGTCTGCACACGCTGGCCGGCCCGCTGGTGGGCGCGGCGTCCTACACCTGGCTGCAGGACGCCGCCGCGCGCAGCACCGAGTACTGGCACGCGGTGCTGGGCCTGGCCATCCTGGTGCTGGTGCTGGCCTTCCCCGAAGGCCTGGCGGGCGCGGCGACGCGCCTGCGCGGGAGGCGCGCATGAGTTCGGCTCCGCTGCTCCAGGTGCGCGGGCTGCGCAAATCGTTCGGCGGCATCGAGGCGCTGGCGGACGTGTCCTTCACGCTGGAAGCCGGCCGCATGCTGGCCCTGATCGGCCCCAACGGCGCCGGCAAGTCCACCTGCTTCAACGTGCTGGGCGGCCAGTTGCGGCCGGACGCCGGCTCGGTCCTGCTCGACGGCCGCGAGCTGGTGGGCCTGTCGGCCCGCCGGATCTGCCGGCTGGGCGTGGGCCGCAGCTTCCAGACGGCCGAGACCTTCCGCTCCATGACCGTGCTGGAAAACGTGCAGACGGCGCTGCTGTCGCGCGACCGGCTGCTCTTCAACCCCTGGCGCCGCGCCGGCCGCCACGCGGTCGACGAAGCCCTGACGCTGCTGTCGCAGGTGCAGATGGCCGACAAGGCGGCCGCGCCCTGCGGCACGCTGGCCTATGGCGAGGTCAAGCGGGTCGAGCTGGCGATGGCGCTGGCGCACCGGCCGCGCCTGCTGCTGATGGACGAGCCCACCGCCGGCATGGCCGCCAACGAGCGCCACGCGCTGATGCGCCTGACCCGCCAGCTGGCCGACACCCGGCGCATCGCGGTGCTGTTCACCGAGCACAGCCTGGACGTGGTGTTCAAGCATGCCGACCGCATCGCCGTGCTGGTGCGCGGCGGCCTGCTGGCCGAAGGCGCGCCGGCCGACATCGCGGCCGACGAA
>JAEXBL010000437.1 GCA_023394015.1 Pseudomonadota bacterium
AAGATGCGCTGGCGCAGGCGCTCGGCTACCTCTTCGTAGAGAGCACGCGGGGCGAGGCGGGCACTGGCAGTCATGAAAGGGACACGGATTGGCGCGGATTGTAAGTCCAGCAAAGAATTTTGAATTAATAATTACAATCAAGAGCTTGGCCGCGCGCTCCGGCGAGATGGTGGAATGTCATGCCCACAAGCTTTCTGGAGACAACAATGCGTCACCAGCGCGACAATGTCATCAGCGTCTGCGCTGCCGCGTTTAGCGCCGCGTGCATGCGCCTGGCCGCCCGGCTTCGTCTGTCCCAAAGAACCATGCCATGAGCACCAATTACCCCACCTTCCAAGCCTCCACCCTGGCCGACTGGCAGAAGGCCGCGCAGAAATCCGCCCCCGGGGGCGACGTGGCGGCACTCAACTGGCTCACGCCCGACGGCATCACCGTCAAACCGCTGTACACGGCCGAGGACACCAAGGACCTGCCCTACGCCAACACGCTGCCGGGCTTCGAACCCTTCATCCGCGGCCCGCAGGCCACCATGTACGCCGGCCGGCCGTGGACGATCCGCCAATACGCGGGCTTTTCCACCGCCGAGGAATCCAACGCCTTCTACCGCAAGGCGCTGGCCGCAGGCGGGCAGGGCGTGTCGGTGGCGTTCGACCTGGCCACGCACCGCGGCTACGACTCGGACCATCCGCGCGTGACCGGCGACGTCGGCAAGGCCGGCGTGGCGATCGACAGCGTGGAGGACATGAAGATCCTGTTCGACGGCATCCCGCTCGACAAGGTGAGCGTGTCGATGACCATGAACGGCGCCGTGCTGCCGATCCTGGCCGGCTACGTGGTGGCGGCCGAGGAGCAGGGTGTTTCGCAGGACCAGCTGGCGGGCACGATCCAGAACGACATCCTGAAGGAGTTCATGGTTCGCAACACCTACATCTACCCGCCCGAGCCGAGCATGCGCATCATCGGCGACATCATCGAGTACACGGCCGGCCACATGCCGAAGTTCAACTCGATCTCGATCAGCGGCTACCACATGCAGGAAGCCGGCGCCAACCAGGCGCTGGAACTGGCCTTTACGCTCGCCGACGGCAAGGAGTACGTGAAGACGGCGCTGGCCAAGGGCATGGACGTGGACGCGTTTGCCGGCCGCCTGTCCTTCTTCTGGGCAGTGGGCATGAACTTCTACCTGGAGATCGCCAAGATGCGCGCCGCGCGCCTGCTGTGGTGCCGCATCATGAAGGAGTTCAATCCGAAGAACCCCAAGAGCCTTATGCTGCGCACGCACAGCCAGACCAGCGGCTGGAGCCTGACCGAGCAGGACCCCTACAACAACGTGGTGCGCACCACCATCGAGGCCATGGCGGCGGTGTTCGGCGGCACGCAAAGCCTGCACACCAACGCGCTCGACGAGGCGATCGCGCTGCCGACCGAGTTCAGCGCCCGCATCGCGCGCAACACGCAACTCATCATCCAGGAAGAAACGCACATCACCAGCGTGGTCGATCCCTGGGCCGGCAGCTACATGATGGAGAAGCTGACGCAGGACATGGCCGATGCCGCCTGGGCCATCATCGAGGAGGTCGACGCCATGGGCGGCATGACCAAGGCGGTGGACAGCGGCTGGGCTAAGCTCAAGATCGAGGCCGCCGCGGCTGAGAAGCAGGCGCGCATCGATTCCGGCAAGGACGTGATCGTCGGCGTCAACAAGTACAAGCTGGCCGAGGAAGACCCGGTCGAGATCCTGGAAGTGGACAACGTGAAGGTGCGCGAATCCCAGATCGCGCGCCTGAAGAACATCAAGCAAACCCGCGACGCAGCCAAGGTGCAGCAGGCGCTGGCGGCCATCACCCAGGTGGCCGAAAGCGGCCAGGGCAACCTGCTGGCCGCCGCCATCGAGGCCATCCGCGCCCGCGCCACCGTGGGCGAGGTCAGCGACGCGATGGAACAAGTCTTTGGGCGCCACCGCGCCGATACGCAAAAGGTGACCGGGGTGTACGCAGCCGCTTACGACAGTGCCGAGGGTTGGGACAAGCTCAAGGGCGAGATCGCCGACTTCGCCGAAGCCGAAGGCCGCCGCCCGCGCGTGATGATCGCCAAGCTGGGCCAGGACGGCCACGACCGCGGCGCCAAGGTGGTGGCCACGGCGTTTGCTGACCTGGGCTTCGACGTCGACATCGGCAGCCTGTTCCAGACGCCTGAGGAATGCGCGCGCCAGGCGGTGGAAAACGACGTGCACGCGGTGGGCGTCAGCACGCTGGCGGCCGGCCACAAGACGCTGGTGCCGGCCATCCTGGCCGAGTTGAAGAAACAGGGCGCCGACGACATCATCGTCTTCGTGGGCGGCGTGATCCCGCGCCAGGATTACGACTTTTTGTACGAAGCCGGCGTCAAGGGCATCTACGGCCCCGGCACGCCGATTCCGGCCAGCGCCAAGGACGTGCTGGAGCAAATCAAGAAGGTCCGTGCCTGAATTCGTGATACAGTAATACGGTATCGCATTCGCTTCAGGGGCACGTCATGGCTGTATCCGTTCGCATGGACCCGCTGCTGGAAAAGCAGATGGAACTGGCTGCGCAGCGCAAGGGCATCACCAAGTCGCAATTCATCATCGACGCGGTGGAGCGTGCCCTGGGCCACAAGAGCCCGTATGAGCTGATGCTGCAGGTGCAGGCCGAAGGCCAGCAACAAGTGCGCGAGCCGGCGCCGCCTTCGCTGCTGACGGCCGAACGCCCCATGTCCGACCAATTGCGCGACGAGCTGGATGCGCAACATCAGGCGGCGCGCCGCGACTGGGAGGCGTTTCATGCCGCCAGGCGAAGGGGCGAGCCATGGCAGCCCACCGATGAATAGAAAGCCCTGCGTTGAAGATCGCCTTGCTCGATGCCGGCCCGCTGGTGGCCTTGTTCGACAGAACGTCGTTCGCCCATCAGCATTACCTGGACCTGCTGGCCGATCGGCGCATCGCCTGGCGCCTGTGCACGACCTGGCCGTGCGTGGTCGAGGCCTGCCATTTTCTGCGTGCCGACAAGCGGACCCTGATGCTGCGCTGGTTGGAGAAAGGCGGTGCGTCGGTGTTTCCATTCAACCAGGACGACCTGTCCGACATGGTCGAGCTGATGCAGCGCTACACCGAGCCGCCCCGCACCGAAATGGATTTCGCCGACGCCAGCCTGGTGTGGCTGGCGTCGGCCACCAAGGTCACGGCCATCATGACGCTGGATGTGCGCGACTTCTGGCGCTACCGCCTGGCCGACGGGCGGGCGTTCGAGCTGCTGTGAAACGGAGGTTGCTGTGACTGCACCGGCGCCTGAAATGCTGCAGGCCATCGTGTCCGGCGCGCCGCTGCAACAGCGCCGCGCCATCGCCAAGGCCATCACGCTGCTCGAATCGACCCGCGCCGACCACCGCGCGCAGGGCGATGAACTGCTGACCGCGCTGCTGCCGCACACGGGCAATTCCCTGCGCCTGGGCATCAGCGGCGTGCCGGGCGTGGGCAAGAGCACCTTCATCGAGTCGCTCGGCGTCTACCTGATCGAGAAAGGCCACCGCGTCGCGGTGCTGGCGATCGACCCCTCGTCCGCCGTCTCGGGCGGCGCGATCCTGGGCGACAAGACGCGCATGGAGCGCCTGTCGACGCGCGAGGAAGCCTACATCCGTCCCAGCCCCAGCAGCGGCACGCTGGGCGGCGTGGCCGAGAAGACGCGCGAATCCATGCTGGTGTGCGAGGCCGCCGGCTACGACGTGGTGCTGATCGAGACCGTCGGCGTGGGCCAGAGCGAAACCGCCGTCAGCGGCATGTGCGACATGTTCGTGCTGCTGCAGCTGCCGAACGCGGGCGACGACCTGCAGGCCATCAAGAAAGGCGTGATGGAGCTGGCCGACCTGGTGGTGATCAACAAGGCCGACATTGACCCCGCCGCCGCCACGCGCGCGCGCGCGCAGATCCAGTCGGCGCTGCGCCTGTTCGGCTTTCATGGCAACCCCGAGCGCAGCGCGCACGAGCTGGGCGTGGCCCATGGCCATGGTGAGTCGCACCCGCCTGCCGATGCGCCGGTCACGCGCTGGCAGCCCCAGGTGCTGCAGATCAGCGGCCTGAAAGGCGAGGGCCTGGACGGCTTCTGGGCCGCAGTCGAGCAGTACCGGGCGCTGCAGACCGCCAACGGGCGCCTGGCCGCGCGGCGCCAGCAGCAATCGCTGGCCTGGATGTGGGAGCGCATCGACGCCGGCCTGAAAAGCGCCTTTCGCGCCCACGCCGAGGTGCGCGATGCCTTGCCCGACATCGCTCAGGCCGTGGCCGAAGGGCAGTTGCCGCCATCCACCGCCGCGCGCCGGCTGCTGGGCCTGGCCGGCCTGGGGCAGCGCGCGTGACCGCCATGGCGCTGGCCCCGCACGAGCTGCAACGCATCGCGCAGGCGCGCGACTGGCGTGGCGGCGAGGTCGAGGTTTTCGATACCGCCGCCGGCAAGGTCATCGTCAAGGGCCTTCGCGCGCGCCACCACCCGGCGCGCTTTCGCCTGCTGAACGGCGTGGCGCGCCTGCTGGGCCTGCCGTTCCTGCAGGCGGCGCCCATGCCCGGCGGTGCCCAGGCGCAGCAGACCGAGGTGGCGCGCCTGCGCGCACTGCGCGGCGCCGGCGCCCCGGTGCCCGAGGTGCTGCACGTGGGCAGTGACCACTTCGTCATGCGCTGGCTCGGCCACGACCATCTGGCCGACGTCATCCAGGCCGGGCATCCGCAGGCGGCCGCGCTGTGGCGCGAGGGCGGCAGCGCGCTGCTGCGCCTGCACGCCGCCGGCCAGTACTTGAGCCAGGGTTTTGCCCGCAACATGATCGTGGCCGGTGCGCCCGCGTCGCCGCGCCTCGCCGGGCTGATCGACTTTGAGGACGATCCGCTGCAGGTGATGGACCTGCCCGACGCGCAGCTGCGCGACTGGCTGGCCTATTTGCACAGCACCTTGTGGATGCTGCCGCTGCCCCAGGCCGAGGTGGATGCCTGCATCGACCAGTGGATGGCGCAGGAAAGCCCGGCGGTGCGCGCCGGCTTTCTGCAGGCGTGCCGCCGGCTGGGCTGGCTGCGCGTGCTGCCCAGGCACCGGCGCTTTGGTCGCGACACCGTGTCGCTGCAGGCCACGGGCGCGGCGGCGCACCGCTACGCCAGGCGCCATGCCGGCGTCCCGGCCCCGATTTCAGATTGAAAACTTCAGCAAGAGAAACCTGACCATGAAACAAATCCTGGAACAACTGGAACAAAAGCGCGCCGCGGCGCGCCTGGGCGGCGGCCAGAAGCGCATCGACGCGCAGCACGCCAAGGGCAAGCTCACCGCGCGCGAGCGCATCGAGGTGCTGCTGGATTCGGGCAGCTTCGAGGAGTGGGACATGTTCGTCGAGCACCGCTGCGCCGACTTCGGCATGGACCAGACCCACATTCCGGGCGACGGCGTGGTGATCGGCTACGGCACCATCAACGGCCGCCTGGTGTTCGTCTTCAGCCAGGACTTCACCGTGTTCGGCGGCGCGCTCAGCGAGGCCCACGCCGAGAAGATCTGCAAGCTGATGGACCAGGCCATGAAGGTCGGTGCGCCCGTCATCGGCCTGAACGACTCCGGCGGCGCCCGCATCCAGGAGGGCGTGGCCTCGCTCGGCGGCTATGCCGAGGTGTTCCAGCGCAACGTCATGGCCTCGGGCGTGATCCCGCAGATCAGCATGATCATGGGCCCCTGCGCCGGCGGCGCCGTGTACTCGCCGGCCATGACCGACTTCATCTTCATGGTCAAGGACACCAGCTACATGTTCGTCACCGGCCCCGAGGTGGTGAAGACCGTGACGCACGAGAGCGTCACGGCCGAGCAGCTCGGCGGCGCGCTCACCCACAACACCAAGAGCGGCGTGGCCGACCTGGCGTTCGAGAACGACGTCGAGGCGCTGCTCATGCTGCGGCGCTTCTTCAACTACATCCCGGCCAGCAACCGCGAGAAGGCGCCGTACCGCCCCACGCTCGACAGCGTGGACCGCGCCGACATGAGCCTGAACACCCTGGTACCCGACAACCCCAACCTGCCCTACGACATCAAGGAAGCCATCACCAAGACCGTGGACGACGGCGAGTTCTTCGAGCTGCAGCCCGACTACGCCGCCAACATCGTCATCGGCATGGCGCGCATGGACGGCAACGTGGTCGGCATCGTCGCCAATCAGCCGCTGGTGCTGGCCGGCTGCCTGGACATCAAGAGCAGCATCAAGGCGGCGCGCTTCGTGCGCTTTTGCGACGCCTTCAACATCCCCGTCATCACCTTCGTCGACGTGCCCGGCTTCATGCCCGGCACGGCGCAGGAGTACGGCGGCATCATCAAGCACGGCGCCAAGCTGCTCTACGCCTACGCCGAATGCACCGTGCCCAAGATCACCGTCATCACCCGCAAGGCCTACGGCGGCGCCTACGACGTGATGAGCTCCAAGCACCTGCGCGGCGATGTCAACCTGGCCTGGCCCAACGCCGAGATCGCGGTGATGGGCGCCAAGGGCGCGGTCGAGATCATCTTCCGCCAGGACAAGGACGACCCCGAAAAGCTGGCCAAGCGCGAGGCTGAATACAAGGCCCGATTCGCCAACCCCTTCGTCGCCGGCGCGCGCGGCTTCATCGACGACGTGATCCAGCCGCACGAAACCCGCAAGCGCATCTGCCGCAGCCTGGCGATGCTCAAGGACAAGAAGCTGGAGAACCCGTGGCGCAAGCATGGGAATATTCCTTTGTGATTATTGATTCATATTAATGAGGTGGGGGTTGGAGCATGGGAGATTTTGATAACCTACTTGCTGACCCTGATTATCATAGATTGATTGAGTTAAATTCAGAAAACAGACTTTTGTTTGTTACTGAGGGTGTGGGGGAGGTGCGCATCTCTCGGCTGCTTCGATGGTTTTTCGATCCATATCAGGGGCATGGATTGGGAGACCGCGGTGTACGGTCGTTGTTGGCCGCACTGTGGAATAGCCTAGACGAAGAGTGGAAGGGTGATTATGAATTTATATCGCCTTCTCTTGTAAAGGCGATGTCATTTTCTGATCTGTGTGTGGCGTCTGAGTTGCAGGCGGAGGGTCGATTGGATTTGGCGATTTTTTCAGTCGCGAACAATCTTGCCATATTTATTGAAAACAAGGTGAAATCTAATCAAGCGCCGGGTCAGCTGAGGAGGTATAGAAAAGCGCTTGACAAGAGGTATAAGAGCTTCAATCGCGTTTATGTCTATTTGGACGCTGCAGAGGCGGATCCTGAAGATGGAGAGTGGTTTGTTCAAAGCTATGATTGGATGTTTGATTGTGTTAGGGGGCTTAAGAGGTCTGGCATTTATAGCATCGAGTCTCTTGCGGCTCTTGAGCAAGCTGTTGAATATCTTTCTCATTGCTGGAGCTTTGACAATGAGGATTTGCATGGCGAAAAAGATGATTTGTATGATAAGGTAATAGAAGGGTATCCTTCCCTTATTAAAAGTGTGAAAGAAGTCGTTCCTCAGGTTGAAGATGTAATCCGTTCGCGGGAGCCGGGGCTGTGTTTGGAGCGTTTTCAACACCCCCAGCTTTGGCGTGAGTTGATGGATAGGTATAGTGCTCCTGAGCGACAATTTAAAGATGTGTTATTTGAGGTCAAGCGGGTTTTTGGGCATGACCTGCGATGGCGTGCGCCTCGGTCTGAAAAAAACCGGAAATTCAATTCACGCTTGATTCCTGGGAAAATCAGTTTGCAAGCGATGATGATGATCGGAAGTATTGGTGCGCTTGGGTTGTAGTCTATTTGGACTCAGAATCATTTGGGGGTAGGGTTGTGGCAGGGATTCAGATTAGATCCTTTAAACTTCATCTTAGGCCATATGCGTTGGAGGTTGCAAAAAAAATAACTAGTAAAAATAATTGCAAGACGAATATTGATCGTATAAGATTGCACTCTGAGAATGTAGTTGGTTCGCGGTATTTGTCTGAGATTATTCTTGAGTGGTTGAATAAAATAAATGAAGAGTTAGGGGCTTTAAGTGATCGAGTTCCGGGTGTGTAATTAAATTTTTCTGAGGTGCCTAATAAATGTTTTCAAAAATCCTCATCGCCAACCGCGGCGAAATAGCTTGCAGGGTGATCGCCACCGCCAAGAAAATGGGCATCGCCACCGTGGCGGTGTATTCCGACGCCGACAAGGACGCGCGCTTCGTGCAGATGGCCGACGAGGCCGTGCGCCTGGGCCCGCCGCCCTCGCGCGAGTCCTACCTGCTGGGCGACAAGATCATCGAGATCGCCAAGCAGACCGGCGCGCAGGCGATTCACCCGGGCTACGGCTTCCTGAGCGAGAACGAAGGCTTTGCCAAGGCCTGCGAGGACAACGGCATCGTCTTCATCGGCCCCAAGGCGCATTCGATCGCCGCCATGGGCGACAAGATCGCCTCCAAGAAGCTGGCCGACGAGGCCAAGGTCAGCACCATCCCGGGCTACAACGACCCGATCGACACGCCCGAGCAGGCGGTGGAGATCGCCAAGGGCATTGGCTACCCGGTGATGATCAAGGCCAGCGCCGGCGGCGGCGGCAAGGGTCTGCGCGTGGCCTTCAACGACAAGGAGGCGCACGAGGGCTTCGAGTCGTGCCGCAACGAGGCGCGCAACAGCTTTGGCGACGACCGCGTGTTCATCGAGAAGTTCGTCGAGCAGCCGCGCCACATCGAGATCCAGGTGCTGGGCGACGCGCACGGCAACGTGGTGTACCTGCACGAGCGCGAATGCTCGATCCAGCGCCGCCACCAGAAGGTGATCGAGGAGGCGCCGTCGCCCTTCATCAGCGAGGCCACGCGCCAGGCCATGGGCGAGCAGGCCGTGGCGCTGGCCAAGGCCGTGAAGTACCAGAGCGCCGGCACGGTGGAGTTCGTGGTCGGCAAGGATCAGGACTTCTACTTCCTGGAGATGAACACCCGCCTGCAGGTGGAGCACCCGGTGACCGAGCTGATCACCGGGCTCGACCTGGTGGAGCAGATGATCCGCATCGCGGCGGGCGAGAAGCTCGGCTTTGCCCAGGCCGACATCAAGCGGGTGGGTTGGGCCATCGAGTGCCGCATCAACGCCGAGGACCCGTTCCGCAACTTCCTGCCGTCCACCGGGCGGCTGGTGCGCTTTGCGCCGCCCGAGCAGAACCTGTTCCAGGGCCAGGCCACCACCGACGTGGGCGTGCGGGTGGACACCGGCGTCATCGACGGCGGCGAGATCCCCATGTACTACGACTCGATGATCGCCAAGCTGATCGTGCACGGCAGCGACCGCAACGATGCCATCGCCCGCACCCGCGAGGCGCTGAACAACTTCGTCATCAAGGGCGTGCAGAGCAACATCCCGTTCCAGGCGGCGCTGCTGGCGCACCCAAAGTTCGTGGCGGGCGACTTCAACACCGGCTTCATCGCCGAGCACTACGCCCACGGCTTCCGCGCCGAGGACGTGCCGCACGCCGACCCGTACTTCCTGGTGGCCATGGCCGCGCGCCTGCACATGTGGTATCGCAACCGCGCCCAGGGCCTGCAAGGCAAGTTCTGGGAGGGCTACCAGCGCCTGCCCAAGCGCGAGTTCACCGTTTGCATGCTGGGCGAGGAGGGCCAGAACAGCCATGTCGACGTGAGCCTGAGCGAAGTGGCGCTGAACCAGCCCATGGTGGTGACCGTGCACGCGCCCGAGGGCCCGCGCACCTACAGCCTGCAGGTCGGCCCCATGCTGGGCGACGCGCGCATCTCGGGCACCGTCAACGGCGAACCCTTCACGGTGCAGATGGAGCGCGGCCACACCAAGAACCCGCTGGTCACGCGCGTCATCCACAACGGCACGCAACTCGACACCATCGTCATGAACCCGCGCACGGCCGAGCTGCACAAGCTGATGCCCTACAAGGCGCCGCCGGACATGAGCAAATTCGTGCTCTCGCCCATGCCCGGCCTGCTGGTGCACGTGGCGGTGCAGCCGGGGCAGGAGGTCAAGGCCGGCGAGCGCGTGGCGGTGATCGAGGCGATGAAGATGGAGAACGTGCTGTTCGCCAGCGCCGATGGCGTGGTCAAGGAGATCAAGGCCGCGCAGGGCGACAGCCTGGCGGTGGACCAGGCCATCGTCGAGTTCGAGTAAGCGGCCGGGCGCTTGCGGCGCCGGCGGGGTGGGATTAAGATATAACGATCGTTATAACTTGACCCATCCCCGGAGCCTGCCATGTCGAACACCGTCGCGCTCAAGCTCACCCAGATCGGCAACTCGGTCGGCGTCGTCCTGCCCAAGGAGATGCTGGCGCGGCTGAAGCTGCAAAAGGGCGATTCGCTCTACGTCACCGAGATTCCCGACGGCGTGAAGCTGCGCCCCTACGACGCCGAGTTTGCCGAGCAGATGGAAGTGGCGCGCGAGATCATGCGCAAGCGGCGCAACGTGCTGCGCGAGTTGGCCAAATGAGCGCCGCCAGGCAGGCTTGGCGCTGGCTGCCGCGCGCCGTGCTGATCGCCGTGCACGAGGAGCAGCTGGCCGAGCACGGCGGCGCGCCCGGCCTGCGCGACGAGGGCCTGTTCGACTCCGCACTGGCGCGCCCGCAGCAACTGGCCAACTACGGCGAGCCTGATGCGGCCGACCTGGCCGCCGCCTACGCCTTCGGCCTGGTGCGCAACCACCCGTTCATCGATGGCAACAAGCGCACCGGCTACGTCGCGGCCGAATTGTTTCTGGCCCTCAACGGTTACGCCATGACGGCCAGCGACGAAAGCGCCACCCTGACCACCCTGGCCCTGGCCGCCGGCGACGTGGACGAGGCGACCTTCGCCGCCTGGCTGCGCCGCCACCTGCAGCCGCTGTGATGAGCGGGCACCTGCTCAAGCTCCCCATCCACGCCACGCCGGGCGCCAGGCGCACCGAAGCCGCCGGCGCGCACGGCGAGGCACTGCGCGTGCGCCTGGGCGCGCCGCCGGTCGATGGCAAGGCCAACACCGCGCTGATCGCCTGGGCGGCCACCGCATTCGGTGTGCCCAAGAGCGATGTGGAGTTGTTGCATGGCGCTTCGGGTCGGCAGAAGATGCTGGGCGTACGCTTTGGCAGTGCGGCCGAGCTGGCCGCCGCGCAGGCGCTGGTAGCGCGCTGGATGGCGGGTGAAGCGTGAACCTCGCCTGTGTTCACGCCGGCCGATCGCGTGCCCGTCATGCCGGCGAAAGCCGGCATCCATGTCTTCGGGCTGCGCGGCCCATGGGTTCCGGCTTTCGCCGGGTCGACGGTGAGGCATGGCGGTGACGTCGGTTTGCGGGCCTGGGGTGCAGTCGCCATGAAAACTCAGACGAGCGCTGAAGACCGGCTCGGCCCAGACCAGGCCCTCGGCTGCGCAGCCGCCATCCCACGCCGCCAGTTCCACCAAACCCTGCTGGCGCTCGGCGCCGCAGCCGCCACAGGCCCGGCGGCCGCTCAGCGTGTCGGCACGCCCGGCGAGGTGCTGGCACCGGTCACCTGGCCTGCCGCGCCACCGGTGCTCGCCGCCCAGCACCGCCGCGCCTTCGGCAAGCTGGGCACCCGCATCGACCAGCACCTGCCCGACGTGCAAAGCGTGGTCGTGCTGCACCG
Organism: Pseudomonadota bacterium; assembly: GCA_023394015.1. Classification (GTDB taxonomy): domain Bacteria; phylum Pseudomonadota; class Gammaproteobacteria; order Burkholderiales; family Burkholderiaceae_C; genus Ottowia. The sequence goes on from JAEXBL010000437.1 coordinate 11,590, forward strand.
CGGCCACCTGGCCTTCGAGCACCACCGCCCCGGCATCGCTGCCGACGGCCTGCAGGACACCCAGTCCGTCACCAAGAGCGTGCTGGCCCTGTTGTTCGGCTGCGCGCTGGCCGACGGCCACGTGCGCGGCACCAACGAGCTGGTGGCCCTGCGCCTGCCGCAGCTGCTGCGCTTGGGCGCCGATGCGCGCGTGCAGCGCCTGCGCTTCGAGCATTTGCTGGGCATGACCGCCGGCTGGCCCGGCGATCAGACCGCGCGCCGCGACCGCGACGACGACCTGGCGCAGATCGCCCGCCGCCCGTTCGAGGCCGATCCCGGCACTCGCTTCGCCTACGACAACGGCGCCGCCAACCTGCTGGCGCTGGCGCTGGCCAACGCCGTCGGCCGCCCGCTGGCCGACTACGCGCGCGAGCGGCTGTTCGCGCCGCTGGGCATCCACCGCTTTGCCTGGCGGCAGGGCGCGCGCGGGCACCACCTGGGCGCGCTGGGCCTGTCGCTCACGCCGCGCGCCATGGCTAGGCTGGGCGAGCTGGCCCTGGCCGAAGGCCGCTGGCAGGGGCGGGCGCTGGTGCCGGCCGACTTTGTGCGCCGCGCCACCGAGCGGCAGAACGCCGGCGGCGCGCCGCTGTTTGCCGCCTACGGCTACCTGTGGTGGGTCGCCAGCACCGCACCCAGCCGCCGCGCCGAGCGCCGCACCGCCATGGCCAACGGCTACGGCGGGCAGTGGATCTACGTCTATCCGCCGCTGGACCTGGTGGTGGCCGCCACCTCGCGCCGCACGCCCGAGAGCATGTCGCGCGCGCAGGCCCTCACGCTGATCCGGCGCGACGTGCTGCCCGCGCTGCAGCGCGGGCGCTGAAGGCGGCCGCCAGGCGCTTCGGCCGCTACCATCAGGGCAGAGTTCTTTATTTTCCTGTCATGACCACTGCAACCTTCGACCCCAACACCTGTCTGCTCGTCGTCGACGTGCAATACGGCTTCATGCCCGGCGGCGGCCTGCCGGTGGCGGGCGGCGACGCCATCGTGCCCGTCATCAACCGCATCGCCTCGCGCTTTGCCAACGCCGTGCTCACGCAGGACTGGCACCCGGCCGACCACGTCTCGTTTGCCGCCAACCACCCCGGCCGCCAGCCGTTCGAGACCCTCGCGCTGCCCTATGGCGAGCAGGTGCTGTGGCCCATGCACTGCGTGCAGGGCACGCGCGATGCGGCGCTGCACGACGATCTGCGCGTGCCGCAGGCCCAGCTCGTCATCCGCAAGGGCTTCCACAAGAACGTGGACAGCTACTCCGCCTTCGTCGAGGCCGACCGCCGCACCTCCACGGGCCTGGCCGCCTACCTGAAGGCGCGCGGCATCACACGCCTGTACCTGTGCGGCCTGGCCACCGACTACTGCGTGGCCTGGAGCGCGCTGGATGCCCGCGCCGCCGGCTTCGAGGCCACGGTGATCGAGGACGCCTGCCGCGCCATCGACCTGGACGGCTCGCTGGCCCGCGCCTGGGCCGACATGGCGGCCGCGGGCGTGCAGCGCTGCACGGCGGCCCAGCTGAAATGAAACATGACTTCGCTTCGCTTAATGACTGGCGCTGGCGCGCCATGACAAATGACCAAGGCGTCGCGCCTGACGATGCCTTTTGTCATTGGTCATGTGCTCGTCAGAGCGCAGTCATTCGTCATTTGCCATTCCAAGGAGTTCCCGCATGACCCGTCCCTTCAAAGTCCTCGGCATCCAGCAAATCGCCATCGGCGGCCCAGACAAGCTCCGGCTGCAAAAGCTGTGGGTCGACATGCTGGGCCTCGAGAAGACCGGCACCTTCAAGAGCGAGCGCGAGAACGTCGACGAAGACATCTGCGCCATCGGCAGCGGCCCGTTCAAGGTCGAGGTCGATCTGATGCAGCCGCTCGACCCCGACAAGAAGCCCGCCGTCCACACCACGCCGCTCAACCACGTCGGCCTGTGGATCGACGACCTGCCCACGGCCGTGGAATGGCTCACGGCGCAGGGCGTGCGCTTTGCCCCCGGCGGCATCCGCAAGGGTGCGGCGGGCTACGACATCACCTTCCTGCACCCCAAGGCCAACGACGAGTTTCCGATCGCCGGCGAGGGCGTGCTGATCGAGTTGGTGCAGGCGCCTGAAGAGGTGATCCGGGCGTTTGCCGCCTTGCAGGCCGGTTGAATCGCGGCCTGGCCATCGCCGCTCAAAGCTGCGACTTGAGCGGCAGCACAAAGCGTTCGATCAGCTTCTCCTTCAACGGACGGGCAGCCCAGGTCTCGTAGGTGTAGCGGCGGCTGTGCTGGAGGTCTTCGTTGAAGACCTGCGTCATCTTGCGCGCGAAGGGCTGGTCGTAGATGTTCAGGCTGGCTTCGTCGTTCAGGCGGAACGAGCGCACGTCGAAGTTGGTGGAGCCGACCGAGACCATCTCCTGGTCGATGATCAGCAGCTTGTTGTGCATCATCGTCGGCAGGTATTCGTGGATTTCGACGCCGGCCTGCAGCAGCGGGCCCCATTCGGCCTTGGAGGCCAGGCGCACGGTGTCGGAGTCGATGTGCTCGCCCGGCACCAGCACCCGCACCTTCACGCCACGGCGGCGCGCCTCGATCAGGGCCTTGTGGATCAGCGCGTCGGGCACGAAGTACGAGGCCTGCAGGTCGATGCTCTGCACGGCGGCGGCAATGCCCATCAGGTACATCAGGTGCATGCTCTCGCTGCCGCCGGCGGGCGAGGCGATGAACAGGTGGGCGTCCACGTCGCCCGCTTTCTGCAGCGGCGGAAAGTAGGCGTCGCCGCTCAGCACCTGGCCGGTGGCCTTGATCCAATTGTCGTTGAAGGCGGCCTGGAACTGCGCCACGGCGGGGCCTTCCAGCTGAAAGTGCATGTCGCGCCAGTGCTCCGGGTCCTGCGCGTCGCCGGTCCACTGCTCGGCCACGCCCACGCCGCCGGTGAAGGCGATGCGCCCGTCCACCACCAGCAGCTTGCGGTGGGTGCGGTTGTTCATGCGGCCCAGGTTGTACCAGTGCAGCGGGCGGTAGCGCTCCACGTGGGCGCCGGCGTCCTTCATGGTCTGCAGCAGCTCGCCTTCCATCTTCAGGCTGCCCACCCAGTCGAGCAGCACGGCCACCTTCACGCCGGCGCGTGCGCGCTCGGCCAGGGCCTCGGCCAGTTCACGGCCGATGTCGCCCGACCAGTAGATGTAGGTCTCGAAGGTGATGGTCTTCTGCGCCGCGCGGATGGCGGCCAGCATGGCGGGAAAGATCTCGTCGCCGTTTTGCAGATCGAGCACGCGGTTGCCGCCGGCGATGGCGGGGCCCAGCATCACGCTCATCTCGCGCCGGTACTGCGGATCGGAGATGGCGTAGCGGTGCTCGATCTTGCGCTCGAGCTTTTTCTCGGGCGTGGCAAAGTTCATCGCCAGCACCACGGCCAGCAGGGTGACGATGGCGGTGATGACGATGGTCCAGGTCATTTTCTTGGGCTGGCCGCGAAAGCGCATGTCAGAGGCGATGGAGACGATGGGGGCAATGCGCACGCAGTCTAGGGGCTGGGCGACGCCCGGCGCGTAGGACGGCGGCGCACCCGCCTGCGGGCCTGCCAGCGGCGTGAGGCATGCAAGCGCCCGTGCCGCCGCCGCCACGCCGGTGGCCCCACAGCTTGCCCGGCGCGGCCGCAGGCGTAGACTGTGCCTTGCGGCACGCGCCCAGGCGGATCTGGCGACGGGCCGGCCCCAACGATTCAAGGAGACCAGCGCGTGCAGCCGACCAATACCGCCGATCCGGCCTACTACCACAAGGTCGTCGATTGCCAATGGGCCTGCCCGGCCCACACCCCGGTGCCCGAGTACATTCGCCTGATCGCGCAGCGGCGCTACGCCGACGCGTACATGATCAACTGGGTGTCGAACGTGTTCCCGGGCATTCTGGGCCGCACCTGCGACCGGCCCTGCGAGCCGGCCTGCCGGCGCGGCCGGGTGGAGGAGGACAACCTCGAGCAGCCCGAGCCGGTGGCCATCTGCCGCCTCAAGCGCGTGGCGGCCGACCTGAAGGACGACGTGGTGCCGCGCATGCCGCGCCCCGGCCCGAAGAACGGCAAGCGCGTGGCCTGCGTGGGCGCCGGCCCGGCCTCGCTGACGGTGGCGCGCGACCTGGCGCCGCTGGGCTATGCGGTGACGGTGTTCGACGGCGAGCGCAAGGCGGGCGGCTTCATGCACCAGCAGATTCCGCGCTTTCGCCTGCCCGAGAGCGTGATCGACGAGGAAACCGGCTACGTGTTCGCGCTGGGCGCCGAGTTCCGCCCCGGCGAGCGCATCGACTCGATGCGGGCGCTGCTGGGCGAGGGCTACGACGCCATCTTCGTCGGCAGCGGGGCGCCGCGCGGGCGCGACCTCGACATCCCTGGCCGGCAGGAGGCGGCGGCGCACATCCACATCGGCATCGACTGGCTGGCCTCGGTGTCGTTCGGGCATGTCAAGTCGATCGGGAGGCGCGTGATCGTGCTGGGCGGCGGCAACACCGCCATGGACTGCTGCCGCTCGGCGCGGCGCCTGGGGGGCGAGGACGTCAAGGTCATCGTGCGCAGCGGGTTCGACGAGATGAAGGCCTCGCCCTGGGAAAAGGAGGACGCGCAGCACGAGGGCATCCCCATCATCAACATGCACGTGCCCAAGGCCTTCGTGCACGAGGGCGGGCGCCTGACCGGCATGACGTTCGAGATCGTGCGCGCCGAATACGCCGCCGACGGCCGCCGCAAGCTGGTGCCCACCGGGGAGCCGGATGCCTTCTTCGAATGCGACGAGGTGCTGATCGCCGTGGGGCAGGAGAACGCGTTTCCGTGGATCGAGCGCGACGCCGGCATCGACTTCGACCAGTGGGGCCTGCCGGTGCTGGGCGAGGGCAGCTTCCAGTCCACGCTGCCGCAGGTGTTCTTCGGTGGCGACGCCGCCTACGGGCCGAAGAACATCATCACCGCCGTGGCGCAGGGGCACGAGGCGGCGGTGTCGATCGACCTGTTCCTGAATGGCGAGGACGTGGCCCGCCGCCCACCGCCGCGCACCAACCTGGTGTCGCAGAAGATGGGCATCCACGAGTGGAGCTACGACCAGAACCCCTCGGAGGACGAGCGCTACAAGGTGCCCTGGGCCGAGGCCGAGAAGGCGCTGGCCAGCATCAAGGTGGAGGTGGAGCTGGGCTTCGACGCCGCCACCGCCTTCAAGGAGGCGGCGCGCTGCCTGAACTGCGACGTGCAGACGGTGTTCACGGCCACGTTGTGCATCGAGTGCGATGCCTGCGTGGACATTTGCCCGATGGACTGCATCACCTTCACCAGCAACGGCGACGAGGCCGACCTGCGCCAGCGCCTGAACGCGCCGGCCGAGAACACCGAACAGGCGCTGTTCGTGTCGGCCGACCTCAAGACCGGCCGCGTGCTGGTCAAGGACGAGGACGTGTGCCTGCACTGCGGCCTGTGCGCCGAGCGCTGCCCCACCGGGGCGTGGGACATGCAGAAGTTTCTGCTGCACACCGCCAAGGCCGGCGGCGCGGCGGCCAGCATCGGCAAGCAGAAGGAAGGAGCGGCGGCATGAAGCAGATCGAGGGCATCAACGACTTCGTGGTCAAGTTCGCCAACGTCAACGGCTCGGGCTCGGCCAGTGCCAACGAGCTGTTTGCCAAGTCGGTGCTGCGCATGGGCGTGCCGGTGAGCCCGCGCAACATCTTTCCCAGCAACATCCAGGGCATGCCCACCTGGTACGAGGTGCGCGTGAGCGAGCAGGGCTACCTGGGCCGGCGCGGCGGCATCGACCTGATGGTGGCCATGAACCCGCAGACCTGGGACGCCGACCTGGCCGAGATCGAGCCCGGCGGCTACCTGCTGTACGACAGCACGCGCCCGCGAGCGTCCTCGGAGCTGCGCGAGGACATCACCGTCATCGGCATGCCGCTCACCGAGATCTGCAACGCCGTCTACAGCGACCCGCGCCAGCGCCAGCTGTTCAAGAACATCATGTACGTGGGCGCGCTGTCGGTGCTGCTGGGCATCGAGCGCGAGGCCGTGGAGGGCTTGCTGGGCGAGCAGTTCAGGGGCAAGGAGAAGCTGATCGCCGCCAACGTGCAGGCGCTGGATTTGGGGCGCGACTTCGCCACCGAGCACCTGCAGCACCCGCTGCCGATCCGCGTGCAGCGCGCCGACGCCGTGGGCCAGCGCATCTTCATCGAAGGCAACGAGGCAGCGGGCCTGGGCGCGGTGTATGGCGGCGCCACGGTGTGCGCCTGGTACCCGATCACGCCCTCCACCTCGGTGGCCGAGGCCTTCATGAAGCACTGCGCCAGGTTCCGCGTGGACGCCGACGGCCGCCACAACTACGCCATCGTGCAGGGCGAGGACGAGCTGGCCTCAATCGGCATGGTGGTGGGCGCGGGCTGGAACGGCGCGCGGGCCTTCACCGCCACCTCGGGGCCGGGCGTGTCGCTGATGACCGAGTTTCTGGGCCTGGCCTACTTTGCCGAGATCCCGGTCACGCTGATCAACGTGCAGCGCGGCGGCCCGTCCACCGGCATGCCCACGCGCACGCAGCAGGCCGACATCCTGGCCTGCGCCTACGCCTCGCACGGCGACACCAAGCACGTGCTGCTGTTCCCCGAAGACCCCAAGGAGTGCTTCGAGCACACCGCCGCCGCGCTGGACCTGGCCGACCGCCTGCAGACGCCGGTGTTCGTGATGACCGACCTGGACATCGGCATGAACCAGCGCCTGTGCGAGCCGCTGGCCTGGGACGACGCGCGCGACTACGACCGCGGCAAGGTGATGAGCGCCGCCGACCTGGAGCACAAGGACTTCGGCCGCTACAAGGACGTGGACGGCGACGGCATCCCGTGGCGCACGCTGCCCGGCACCCACCCCACCAAGGGCAGCTACTTCACGCGCGGCACCACGCGCAATGCCTACGCGCAGTACTCCGAGCGCGGGCCGGACTACATCTACAACGTCGAGCGCCTGCTGAAGAAATTCGCCACCGCCGCCGACCTGGTGCCGCAGCCGGTGCTGCGCCCGGCCGCCAGGCCCACGCGCCTGGGCGTTATCTACTACGGTTCCACCAGCCCGGCCATGCAGGAGGCGCTCCAAGTACTGGCCAGCCACGGCATCCACCTGGACGCGCTGCGCCTGTGCGCCTTCCCGTTCCCGGCCAGCGTGAAGCAGTTCATTGCCGAGCACGAGCGCGTGTTCGTGGTCGAGCAGAACCGCGACGCGCAGCTGCGCTCGCTGCTGGTGAACGAGTTGGAGATCAACCCCGCCCAGCTGCAGAAGGTGCTGCACTTCGACGGCACGCCGATCACCGCGCGCTTCATCACCCAGGCCATCACCGACCACGTGCACGAAGCCATGGTCGCCCCCGCCACCGTGGAGAACCCGGCATGACCTACATCGCCAAACCCCGCCTGCGCCACCCCTCGCTGGAGAAGAACCGCGTCGGCTACACCCGGCGCGACTACGAGGGCAAGGTCTCCACCCTGTGCGCCGGTTGCGGGCACGACTCGATCTCGGCCGCCATCATCCAGGCCTGCTGGGAGATGGACGTGGAGCCGCACCGCGTGGCCAAGCTGTCGGGCATCGGCTGCTCGTCGAAGACACCGGACTACTTTCTCGGCGCCAGCCACGGCTTCAACACCGTGCACGGGCGCATGCCCAGCGTGCTCACCGGCGCCAACCTGGCCAACCGCGAGCTGCTGTACCTGGGCGTGTCGGGCGACGGCGATTCGGCCTCGATCGGCCTGGGCCAGTTCGCGCACGCCATGCGGCGCAACGTGAACATGGTCTACATCGTCGAGAACAACGGCGTCTACGGCCTGACCAAGGGCCAGTTCTCGGCCACCGCCGACAAGGGCAGCAAAAGCAAGAAGGGCGTGGTCAACGCCGACAGCCCGGTTGACCTGGTGGGGCTGGCGATGCAGCTGGGCGCCAGCTTCGTGGCGCGCAGCTTCTCGGGCGACAAGGCGCAGATGGTGCCGCTGATCAAGGCCGCCATGGGCCACGGCGGCGCGTCCTTCATCGACATCATCAGCCCCTGCGTCACCTTCAACAACCACGCCGGCTCCACGCGCAGCTACGACTGGGTGCGCGAGCACAACGAGGCGGTGAGCCGCATCGACTTCATCACCGGCCGCGAGGAGATCACCGCCACCATCGCCCCAGGCCAGGTGGTCGATGTGGCACAGCACGACGGCAGCATCCTGCGCCTGCGCAAGCTGCACCCTGAATACGATCCCACCGACCGCGTGGCGGCGATGTCTTACATGCATGCCCGGGCGGCCGAGGGCGAGCTGCTCACTGGCCTGCTGTATGTGGAGGCCGAGGCGGGCGACCTGCACGCGGCGCTGAACACCTGTGCGCGCCCGCTGAACAGCCTGGGCAAGGCCGATTTGTGCCCGGGCGCAGACGCGCTGGCGCAGATCAACGCGCGGCTGCGCTGAAGGCGGCTCAGGCGCCGCGCCGGGCCCGGGCGCGGGCCAGCGCGGCCTCGATCACGGCGCGCTTGCGGTCGAGCTCGGCGCCGCTGGCGCCCTTGGTCAGCTCGGGCAGGTGGGCCAGCTTGTCCTGGGCCTTTTTCTCCAGCATGGCGGCGTGCTCGCGCGCGTCGCGCTGGCGCCGGGCGCTCACGAACTCATAGCGCTCGCGCGCGTTGTCGGCTTGTGCGGTCGACCAGGCCTGCCAGCCGGTGCGGTGGCCGGTCACGTTCTCCAGCGCGATGCAGTCCACCGGGCAGGCCGGGATGCACAGCTCGCAGCCGGTGCACTGCGCCTCGATCACCGTGTGCATGCGCTTGTTGCCGCCGACGATGCAGTCCACCGGACAGGCCTTGATGCACAAGGTGCAGCCGATGCACCAGTCCTCGTCGATCCAGGCCACGCTGCGCGGGCCTTCGATGCCGTGGTCGGGGTTCAGGGGCAGGGCGGGGCGGCCGGTGAGGGCGGCCAGGCGCCGGATGCCCTCGGCCCCGCCGGGCGGGCACTGGTTGAT
>JAEXBL010000454.1 GCA_023394015.1 Pseudomonadota bacterium
CACGTGCACGGTGCGCACGGCCGGCCCTGAGCCCATCGCCGCGAGTCAGCGCCTGCAGGCCCACAGCAGCGTCACGTCGCCGTCCGACGGCAACAGCGCGCCGAGCGGGCGACAGCTTGCGTCCACGCACCAGTCGTAGTCGGCGGCGTAGGCCGAGCGCGTGAGCCGCAATGCACCCTGCGGTTGGTACCGAGGGGCGTAGTGGTACCAACCCTGGCGCAGTACGGAGCCGGGCGGCGGCTCCATGCCGGCGCCGGTGCCGCGCACGCGCGCCGTTGCCAGTTGCAGAACGGGCGCGCCATCGGCGCCGCGCTGCACTCGGTAGTCTTCTTCCCAGCGGGTTTTTTCGATCGAGTGCGTCCACGCCAGCGTGAAGGCGCGCGCGGGCACGAAGACGATGCGCGCGGGCGGCGGCACAACCTCCAGCGCCGGGTCGGCGCCCGGCGGCAGGTTGGCTGCCAGCGCCAGGCACACGCCCAGGGCCGCCGTCGTGGCACTCAAGGCACGGCCCTCTGACGCCCGCTCACGCCGCGGGGCCGAGGCGCGCAGCGGCCTTCAAGCGGCGCGTGCGCCACAGGTGCCACAGCACGAAGGCGGCGCTGGCGCCAAAGCCGATCTCGTCGGTGATCGGCATGGCCACCACCAGGAAGCAGGCGGCAGCGATGGCGAACACGCGCTCCAGCCAGTTCAGCGGCGAGAACAGGTAGCCGATGGCGGCCGCGCCCCACAGGCCGATGGCGATCAGCGCCTTCAGCAGCACGTAGGCCACCGCGCCCCAGTCGTCCGACTGCAGCATCAGCGCCGGCGAATACACCGCCATGTACGGCATGATGAAGCCGGCAATCGCCACGCGGATGGCGTTCAGGCTGATTTTCAGGCCCGACTCGCGCGCGATCGGCGCCGCCGCGAAGGCGGCCAGCGCCACCGGCGGCGTCAGGTCGGCCATGATGCCGAAATAGAACACGAACATGTGCGAGACGATGAGCGGCACGCCCAGCTCCAGCAGAATCGGCGCCGCCAGCGAGCTGGTGATGATGTAGTTGGGAATGGTCGGGATGCCCATGCCCAGCACCAGGCAGGTCATCATGGTCAGCACCAGGGCCAGCAGCAGGCTCTGGCGGCCCAGGGCGATGATCTGCCCGCCCATCTCGGCCGCCACGCCGGTGAGGTTGATGATGCCGATGATGACGCCCACCAGCGCGCAGGCAATCGCCACCGGCAGCGCGTGGCGGGCGCCGTCCACCATGGCCTGCACCGCCAGCCGGCGCGCATCCTGGCCCACGCGCAAGGCGTAGCTCAGCGCCACCAGGGCCGCGATGACGACAAAGAACGTGCCCACGCCGAACTGGAAGAAGCCAGCCGTGGCCAGCCCCAGCAACACCCAGAACAGCACCCGCAGCGCGGTGCCGCGAATGCCCTGCACGCTGGCGGCGGCAAAGATCAGGATGGCCGTCAGCGCCAGGCCCACGGTGCCCGAAAAGAGCGGCGTGTAGCCCGAAAACAGCAGCGTCACCAGCCCAATCAGCGGGATCAGCAAGTACCACTGTCGGCGCATGGCCGTCCAGGGGTTGGGGCATTCGTCCTTGGGCAGGCCCATCAGCTGCTTGCGGCCGGCCTCCAGGTGCACCATCCAGAACGCGGTGGCGAAGTACAGGATGGCCGGAATCAGCGCCGCCTTGACCACCGTGACGTAGGGCACGTTGATGGTCTCGGCCATGATGAAGGCCACGGCGCCCATCACTGGCGGCATGATCTGCCCGCCCATGCTGGAGGTGGCCTCGACACCGCCGGCAAAGCCGCTGGAGTAGCCAAAGCGCTTCATCAGCGGAATGGTGAACTGGCCCGTGGTCACCACGTTGGCCACGCCGGAGCCGTTGATGGTGCCCATCAACCCCGAGGTGACCACCGACACCTTGGCCGGCCCGCCGCGCGTGTGGCCCACGGTGCCCATGGCGAAATCGTTGAACAGGCGGATCATGCCGGCCTGCTCGAGAAAGGCGCCGAACAGGATGAACAGGAAGATGTAGCTCGACGACACGTAGGTCGGCGTGCCGTAAATGCCCTCGGTGCCGAAGGACAGGGTGCCGATGATCTGATCCAACCCGTAGCCGCGGTGCATCAGCGGCCCCGGTAGGTACTGGCCCCACAGCCCGTACGTCAGGAACAGGCCGCAGATCAGCGGCAGCGCCCAGCCCATGACGCGGCGCGCGGCCTCGAACACCAGCACCAGCAGCACGATGCCCACCACCCAGTCGGCCTGCACCAGCTCGCCGGCGCGCTGGGTCAGATCGGCCTCGTACACCCATTGGTAGATGCCGGTGGCAAAGCCGACGATGCCCAGCACCCAGGCCAGCACACGGCCGGCGCTGGAGGTGCCGCGCCGCACATGGCCGTGCAGCACGAACACCATCAGCAGCACGAAACCCACATGCACCGAGCGCACCACCTGGCTCGACAGCGGGCTGAACGCGGCCGTGACGATCTGGAAGACCGAGAACGCCAGCGCCACCCAGAACACCGCCGAACGCCATTCGAGCCTGTCGTGGCGGGGCGTGGGCAGGCTGTCGGCCAGCGACGGCGTGGTGGCAAGAGATGGTGCGGCAGGTGGCGCGGTATCGGTCATGGCGGTCAGTTCCTAGTGCGGGGCAGCGCTCTCGGATGTAAAAAAACCGGCGCCAGGCGCCGGTCTGTCCGCGTGTCAGACGGCCCGAGCGGCCGCCAGCGCGCACGGGCGCTTATTTGAGCACGCCCGCTTCGCGGTAGAAGCGCTCGGCACCGGGGTGCAGCGGAACCGGCATGGCCTTGGTGGCGTTTTCCAGCTTGATCGCCTTGGCGGCATTGTGCGCAGCGTACAGGGTGTCTAGGTTGCCGTACATGGCCTTGGCCATCTGGTAGACCACCTCGTCCGGCACCTTGGCGTGGGTGATCAGGAAGTTGGGGATGGCCGCGGTCGGCACGTCCTCGGTCTGCCCGCTGTAGGTGTTGGCCGGGATCATGGCCGGCACGTAGGCCGCGCTGCCCACCTTCTTCACCACGTCGGCCGGCACCGACACCACGCGGATCTTCACCGAACTGGCCAGGTCACGGATGGAGGCCACGCCGAGGCCCGCAGATTGCAGGGTGGCGTCGAGCTGGCGGTTCTTGATGAGTTCCACCGACTCGCCGAACGGCAGGTATTCGGTCTTGGCCAGGTCCTTGTAGCTCAGGCCCGCGGCCTTGAAGATCGCGCGCGCGTTCAGCTCGGTGCCCGACTTGGCGGCGCCCACCGATACGCGCTTGCCCTTCAGGTCGGCCAGCGTCTTGATGCCCGACTCCTCGCTGGCGACGATCTGGATGTAGTTGTTGTAGGTGGCCGAGAAGCCGCGCAGGTTCTTCAGCGGCGTCTTGAAGCCGGCCTCGGCATTGCCTTCCCAGGCATCGGCCACGGCGTCGGCCAGCGACAGCGCCAACTCGCCGCGGCCAGCCTGCAGCAGGTTGAGGTTCTCGGCCGAGGCCTTGGTCACCTGCGCGGTGGAGCGCGCGTTGGGCACCTCCTTGGCAAACACCTGCGACAGCGCCACGCCCATCGGGTAATACACCCCGCTCTGGCCGCCCGTCAGCACGTTGATGAACTGCGGCGCCTGCGCCGTGGCCGCACCGGCCAGGGCCAGCACGCCGACGGCGGCGCCCAGTGCCAGCTTCGTGGTGAACTTCATGTAGAAAATCCTTGGTAAATGAATGCGGAATGGCCAAGGCTAGCGTGATTGCCAACGCTTGAAAATCAGGGATTCACCCATGCGGCCGGCCACCGGCGGCGCCCCGTTTACCATGCGCGCCTAGGATGGCGAACCCGGATGGAGAGAGCATGAGCAAACTGTTGAGCTGGCAGGAGCGGCCCGCGTCGGCCCTGGCCGATGGCGGCGTGATCGCGCCCGATGAGCGGCTGCCGTGGCCGCAGACGGCGGCCATGGGCGTGCAGCATGTGATCGCCATGTTCGGCGCCACGGTGCTGGCGCCGATCTTGATGGGCTTCGACCCGAACCTGGCGATCTTCATGAGCGGCATCGGCACGCTCATCTTCTACTTCGTCACCGGCGGCAAGGTGCCCAGCTACCTGGGCTCGTCGTTCGCCTTCATCGGCGTGGTGATCGCCGCCACGGCCTATGCGGGCCAGGGCGCCAACGCCAACATCGGCCTGGCCCTGGGCGGCATCATCGCCTGTGGCCTGGTCTACACCCTGGTGGGCGTGATCGTGCACCTGGTGGGCACCGGCTGGATCGAGCGCTTCATGCCCCCGGTGGTGACCGGCGCCGTGGTGGCCGTGATCGGCCTGAACCTGGCGGCCATCCCCGTCAAGAACATGGCGTCCAACAACTTCGAAGCCTGGATGCAGGCCGTGACCTTCGTGTCCGTGGCCCTGGTGGCCGTGTTCACCAAGGGCATGCTGCAGCGCCTGCTGATCCTGATCGGCCTGATCATCGCCAGCATCGTCTACGCCGTGCTGACCAACGGCCTGGGCCTGGGCAAGCCCGTGGACCTGGCCGGTGTGGCCAACGCCGCCTGGTTCGGCCTGCCCACCTTCCACGCCCCGGTGTTCAGTGCCAACGCCATGCTGCTGATCGTGGCCGTGGTCATCATCCTGGTGGCCGAGAACCTGGGCCACATCAAGGCCGTGACCGCCATGACCGGCAAGAACCTGGACCAGTACATGGGCCGGGCCTTCATCGGTGACGGCGTCGCCACCATGGTCTCCGGCGCGGCCGGCGGCACCGGCGTGACCACCTATGCCGAGAACATCGGCGTGATGGCCGCCACGCGCATCTACTCCACCGCCGTGTTCCTGCTGGCCGCCGTGCTGGCCGTGCTGCTGGGCTTCTCGCCCAAGTTCGGCGCGCTGATCCAGGC
>JAEXBL010000466.1 GCA_023394015.1 Pseudomonadota bacterium
GCGGGCGGGGCCCCCCCCCGACGCCGCCCTGCAAGCGGCCCGCGCCGCGCAGGACAGCCTGGCCGAGGAACGCGAGCGCCTGCTGTGGCAGATCGGCGAACTCGACAAGCTGGCGCCCGGCGAGGGCGAATGGGACGAGCTGAACCAGCGCCACGCCCGGCTGTCGCACGCGCAGGCGCTGATCGATGCCGCGCACGCCGCCAGCGCGGCGCTGGAAGGCGATGACGACAGCGCCGGCGGCGCCCTGCCCGCGCTGGCGCAGGCGCATCAGGCGCTGGAGGCGCAGCGCGGCATCGAACCCGAATTTGCCGCGCTGGCGGACGTGCTCGATGCCTGCATCGCCCAGGCGCGCGACGCCGCGCACAGCCTGCACGGCTACCTGCGCCGTGCCGACCTCGACCCCGAGCAGCTGGCCCAGCTGGACCAGCGCATGGGCCAATGGATGGGCCTGGCGCGGCGCTTTCGCCGCCCGCCCGACGAGCTGCCCGCGCTGCTGGCGCAGTGGCGCGCCGAGCTGGCACGGCTCGAATCGGCCAGCGACATGGCGCAGCTGCAGGCCGATGCGCAGCAGGCCCGGCAAGCCTACCTGGCGGCCGCGCAGGCGGTGTCCAAGCAGCGCCGGCAGGCGGCGCCGCGCCTGTCCAGCGCCGTCACGGCAGCCATGCAGGAGTTGGGCATGCAGGGCGGCCACTTCGCGGTGGCGCTCGACGCCTTGCCCGAACCCGCGCAGCACGGCCTGGAAAGCGTGCAGTTTCAGGTCGCGGCGCACGCCGGATCGGCGCCGCGCGCCATTGAGCGTGTCGCCTCCGGCGGCGAGCTGTCGCGCCTGGCGCTGGCCATCGCCGTCACCACCAGCGAGCTGGGCAGCGTCGGCACGCTGGTGTTCGACGAGGTGGATGCCGGCGTCGGCGGCGCCGTGGCGGCCACGGTGGGCCGCCTGCTGCAGCGCCTGGGGCGCGACCGGCAGGTGCTGTGCGTCACCCACCTGCCGCAGGTGGCCGCCTGCGCCGACGAGCACCTGCTGGTCGCCAAGCAGGCCGGCGACGGCGCCGCGCCCACCAGCACGGTGCTGCCCATCAGTGGCGAGGCGCGCACGCGCGAGGTGGCGCGCATGCTGGGCGGCGAGCGCATTTCCGACACCACGCTGGCGCACGCGCTGGAGATGCTGAACGCGCCCGACGCGGAGCCGCCCGCCAAGCCGCGCGGCAGCAGGAAGGCGCGGGCATGAACGCGCCGGCCCGCTTCCCAGCACCCATCCCGCAGCACGCCGCACGGAGGATTGCCCCGTGAGCGGCACCGAACTGGTGGTCATCAGCGGCATGTCCGGCTCGGGCAAGTCGGTGGCGCTGCGCGCGCTGGAGGACGTGGGCTACTACTGCGTGGACAACCTGCCGCCCGAGCTGCTGGAGCCCTTCATCGCCCTGCAGCACGGCCTGGGCACCAGCAAGCTGGCGATTGCCATGGACGTGCGCAGTGGCGATTCGCTGCCGCAGCTGCCGCTGTTGCTGCACCGCCTGGGCGACACCGGCATCGCCCCGCGCCTGATCTTCCTGGACGCCGACGACGACACCCTGGTGCGGCGCTTTTCCGAGACGCGGCGGCGCCATCCCCTGTCGTCGCCCGACGAGCCGCACGCCCAGCAGGCGCTGCCACAGGCCATCGAGAAGGAGCGCCGCCTGCTGGCCGACCTGCGCGAGCGCTCGCACGTCATCGACACCAGCCACCGCCGCCCGGCGCAGTTGCTGGCGGTGGTCAAGCAGCTGATCGCCGCGCCCACCGCACACCTGACGCTGGTGTTCGAGTCCTTCGCCTTCAAGCGCGGCATCGTGATGGATGCCGACTACGTGTTCGACGTGCGCATGCTGCCCAACCCGCACTACGACGCCGAGCTGCGCCCCCTGACCGGGCGCGACCAGCCGGTGATCGACTTTCTGTCGCAGCAGCCCGAGGCGCAGCTGATGCTGGAGCAGATCACCCTCTTTCTGCGCACCTGGCTGCCGGCGCTGGCGCGCGACCACCGCAGCTACGTCACCGTGGCCATCGGCTGCACCGGCGGGCAGCACCGCTCGGTGTACCTGGTCGAGCGGCTGGGCCAGCTGTTCGGCCCCGACTGGCTGACGCTGACGCGCCACCGCGAGCTGGACGGCACCTCCAGCCCCTAGGCGCGACGGCGCGCCGCGCACCGCTCCTCAGGCCTGCGCTTCGAGAAACTTGCGGATCGGCGCAGGCAGGCCCAGCGCCGGCCATTCGTGCGGCGCGAACCAGCGGCCGTCGGCGGCAGGCGCGGCGGCTGGCAGCACGGCACTGACGATGTGAAGGTCGAGGTCGCGGTGCGTGAGCACGTGACGAAACGGCGGGTGCGCGATGGCGCCCGGGCGCGCGGCCGGTGGCAGGCTGCGCAGCAGGGCCGCGCGGTCGTCGTGCACCGGCAGGCAGAACAGGCGTGCCCAGATGCCCGGTGCCGGCCGCTGCTGCAGCCACACGCGGCCCTGCCCGTCCCGCGCGTGCAGCAGCCACAGCGTGGCCTGCCCGCGGGCGATGCGGCGCGTCTTCACCGGGTAGCGCTCGGGTTCGCCGGCGCCGGCCGCCACGCACCCATCGACCAGCGGGCAGGCCGGGCAGGCCGGGCGCCGCAGCGTGCAGATGCCGGCGCCCAGGTCCATCAGGCCCTGCGTGTAGGTGGGCATGCTGCGGGCCAGGTCGTGCTCGGGCAGCAGGCTTTCGGCCCGCGCCCACAGCGCGCGCTCGTGG
>JAEXBL010000475.1 GCA_023394015.1 Pseudomonadota bacterium
GGCCGGAGCCTGGGCCAGACCGACGTCTCCCTGATTTCCGTGGATTGCGGCAAGCCCCGCCTGGTGTACTGATGGTGAATATCGTGATTTCCGCTGCCTGTCTGCCCGCGAGGTTCGCGCCATGAGCCAGAAATTCATGCGCGACGAATTCGATCTCTATGTCTGGGAGGGCACCTCCGACATCGCCAGCCGCGCCGAGCGTTGCCTGGCCGGCATGGACGTGGCGCTGCTGCGGGCCGACGCCGGCACGGCCTTTCCGCCGCCGCGCGATGCCGGACGGCCGGCGGTGGCCCTGGTGTCGGTGTCGGTGATGGGCGATACGCGCTTCAGCGGCTACGACTGGCTGGCCGCGCAGGGCCTGCCCATCATCTGGGTGGCGTCCGAGGCGCGCGGGCGCGATCCGCGCTACTACCCGCCCGAATACTCGTACACGCTGCCGCCATCGTTCACCGCCTCCGATCTGCGCAAGCTGCTGTTCGAACTGCTGGGCGTGCTGGACCAGGTCAAGCGCGCCGCGCCCCGGCGCGAACAGCCGCTGATCGCGGTGTCTGCGCCGATGCGCGAACTGCTGGCCGAAGCCGAGCTGTACGCCGACTGCCGCAGCAACGTGCTGATCCACGGCGAAACCGGCGTGGGCAAGGAGCGCGTGGCGCGCCTGCTGCACGAGCGCGCGCCGTGGTCGGACGGCCCCTTCGTGGCGGTGAACTGCGGCGCCATTCCCGAAGGCCTGTTCGAGGCGCATTTCTTCGGCCACGCCAAGGGCGCGTTCACCGGCGCGATCGGCGCGCACAAGGGCTATTTCGAACAGGCCCACGGCGGCACGCTGTTCCTGGACGAGATCGGCGACCTGCCGCGCTACCAGCAGGTCAAGCTGCTGCGCGTGCTGGAGCAGAACAGTGTGACGCGCCTGGGCTCGACGGTGGAAGTGCCGGTGGACTTCCGCCTGGTCGCCGCCACCAACAAGGACCTGCGCGCCCTGGTGGGGCAGGATGAGTTCCGCGCCGACCTGTATTACCGGCTGGCGGTGATCGAACTGCGCATTCCCAATCTGGACGAGCGCGGCGGCGCCGAGAAGGCGGCGATCTTCCGCGCCCTGCTGGAGCGGCTGGGCGCGCCGGACGAGCCGCCGGCGTGGCTGCTGGAGCGCGTCGCGCAGACGCGCTTCGCCGGCAACGTGCGCGAACTGTCCAACGTGGCCGAGCGCGTGGCCATCATGCGGCGCCAGCTCGGTGCCTGGGACCCGCCGCGCATCGAACGCATCTTCGACCAGCTCGCCGAGCCGCTGGCGGCCGCCGGCGTGCAGTGCGAGCCGCCGGTGTTCACCGACGCCGAGCGCGCCGAACGCGCCCGCATCCTGGCGGCGCTGGACGGCAACGGCTGGCGCCGCCAGGACACCGCCAACGCGCTGGGAATCAGCCGCAAGGTGCTATGGGAAAAAATGCGCAAGCTGCACCTGGGCGCAGGGCAGGGAGAGGCCGCCGAGGTGTAAATCCAGGCGTCCTCGGTGAAATAAATTGCTATAGTTCCGCAAACTTTTTTTTGGGGTAGGCATGAAAGTCCACTTTATCCGTGGCGCCGCACGCATGGCGCTGTTGGGAACGGCCCTGTCCGGCCTGGCGGCCTGCGCCGTCGCGCAGCCCGAAGAGCCGCGTCCCACGGTTAAACAGGTGGAGGATACGCAGGCGGCATCCACGCCCGTGACGCCGCCGGCGAGCGCGCCGGCGCTGGCCGCGCGGCCCTCGTCCACCGTTTCCGAACTGCAGTCGCTGATACAGAACCGCCAGGTTTCCGAACTGCGCACGGCCTATAACGGCACCTATGGCGCGAGCCTGCTGTTCAAGCCCGACGACCTGACCTATTACGTCGCGCTGTTCCAGCAGAAGGATTTCTGGCGCGTGCTGAAGACCCAGTCGGACAAGCAGGCCGAATCGACGTATCGCGCCTTCGCCGCCCAATCGGCGGACCTGGCCGAGGTGGACATCAAGCGCATCAAGCTGCAGGCCGAAACCGCCCACGCCGAAAAACTGCTGGCCACGCGCAGCGCCGAACTGAGCACCCTGCAGGCCGACCGCGCGCTGCGCCTGCAGCAGGAACAGCAGGTCGCCGCGCGCCAGGAACAGTCGCGCCAGGAAGCGACGGCGCTGGCCGAACAGGAAAAGGACGTGCGCCAGCAACTGCGCGACCTGCAGCGCCAGATCGACGCGCTGCAGGCCCAGCAGGCCCAGGTGGCGGGCGCGCCGGCTCAGAAGCGCGGGAAGTAGCCCGAGGCGGGCGCGGGCCGGGCGGCGTTTTCTTGTATTCTGGCCATTGCACCCCATATGAATGCCATGGCTCTCAAAGTATTCGACCTCGAGTGCGAACACGGCCACCTCTTCGAAGGCTGGTTCGGTTCGCACGAAGACTATGACGCGCAGCAGGCGCGCGGCCTGGTCACGTGCCCCGTCTGTGCGTCGGCCAGCATCACCAAGCGCCTGTCGGCGCCGCGGCTGAACGTGGCCAATCTGCACGAGCCGGCTTCCCGGCCCGCCTTGCCGGCCAACGCCAGCGAAGCCGAAAAAATGGCGGCGCTGCAGGCCGTGGTCATGCGCCAGGTCCGCGCCGTGCTGCGCAACACCGAAAACGTCGGCGCGCGCTTTGCCGAAGAGGCCCGCCGCATCCATGCCGGCGACGCCGACGACAGGCCCATCCGCGGCACCGCCACGCCGCAGGAGCGCGCCGAACTGGCCGACGACGGCATCGAGGTGATGGCGGTACCCGACTTCCTGGACGACGACCGCCTGCAATAGAGAAAAGGCCCCCACGCCGCGCACGCTGCGCGTGCTTGCTGCCCCCCGAGGGGGCGTTTTTGCCTTGGGGCGGCCCGGCGGCAAAAAGGCCCGCCAGCCAAAAAAAATGCCAGACCCGAAGGTCTGGCATTTTTTTCGTCCGTGGCCGATCAGTTGTTGACGCGGCTGCGGTATTCGTTGGTGCGGGTGTCGATTTCGATCTTGTCGCCGATGGCGCAGAACAGCGGCACGTTCAGTTCGTAGCCGGTGTTGATCTTGGCGGGCTTG
>JAEXBL010000481.1 GCA_023394015.1 Pseudomonadota bacterium
CTTAAGGCGGTGGACCACAACAACCCCTACATCAGCGCGGCGGTGGGGGGCCTCGACGCCAGCGAGCAGGCCTTTCTCGACAAGACCCTGATCGACCTCGACGGCACCGACAACAAGAGCCGCCTGGGCGCCAACGCCATGCTGGCGGTGTCGATGGCGGTGGCGCGCGCGGCGGCTGAAGAAAGCGGCCTGCCGCTGTACCGCTACTTCGGCGGCATGAACGGCTGCCAGCTGCCGGTGCCGATGATGAACGTCATCAACGGCGGCGCGCACGCCAACAACAACCTCGATTTGCAAGAGTTCATGATCATCCCCGTCGGCGCGCCCTCGTTCCGCGAGGCGCTGCGCCAGGGCACCGAGGTGTTCCATGCACTGAAGAAGATCATCCACGATAAGGGCATGAGCGTGGCCGTGGGCGACGAAGGCGGCTTCGCGCCCAACGTCGACAGCCACGAGGCCGCCATCCAGCTCATCCTGCAGGCCATCCAGGACGCCGGCTACACCGCCGGCCAGGACATCGTGCTGGGCCTGGACTGCGCATCGTCCGAGTTCTACAAGGACGGCCAGTACGTGCTGGAGGGCGAAGGCGGCGTACGCCTGAGCGCCGAGCAGTGGGTGGACATGCTGGCCACCTGGGTCGACAAGTACCCCATCATCAGCATCGAGGACGGCATGGCCGAGGGCGACTGGGACGGCTGGAAGCTGCTGACCGAGCGGCGGGGCCAGAAGGTGCAACTGGTGGGCGACGACCTGTTCGTCACCAACACCAAGATCCTTAAGGAAGGCATCGACAAGCACATTGCTAACTCCATCCTCATCAAGATCAACCAGATCGGCACCCTGACCGAGACCTTCCAGGCCATCGAGATGGCCAAGCGTGCCGGCTACACCGCCGTCATCAGCCACCGCAGCGGCGAGACCGAGGACTCGACGATCGCCGACATCGCCGTGGGCCTGAACGCCGGGCAGATCAAGACCGGCTCCCTGAGCCGCTCCGACCGCATGGCCAAGTACAACCAGCTGCTGCGCATCGAGGAAGACCTGGGCGACATGGCCGAATACCCCGGCCGCGCGGCGTTCTACAACCTGAAATAAGGGCTGCGGGCGCTGCGCCTGGCGCGCCCTGCCCTGCGGGCGCGCCCAGGCGCGCGGAGAGATCTGGCGCTATACTGAAAAGATAGCAGCCCAGCCACGCCGCGCAAGCCCTCGCCCACCCCATGGTCAACCGCATCGTCCCAGCCGTCCTGATCGTGCTGCTGGTGGTCATCCACGCGCAGCTCTGGGTGGGGCGCGGCAGCCTGCCCAACGTGGCGGCGCTGCAGCGCAAGCTGGATCAGCAAAAGGCCGCCAACGCGCAGGCGCGGCTGGTGAACGAGCAGTTGGCGTCGGAAGTGGACGACCTGCGCGCCGGCTTAGGGATGGTCGAGGAGCGCGCCCGCATCGAGCTGGGCATGGTCAAGCCCAACGAGATCTTCGTGCAGGTCACGCCGAGGTAAGGCGCCCGCCCTGCGGCCAGCGGTCCTGAAACGCGAACGACTCAGTAATCGGGCTGCCAGTCCACCGTGATGCGCTTGCCCGGCAAATCGACGGCGTCCACGTAGGCTTCGACGAAGGGAATCATCCGCTCCTGCGGCTTGCCGTCGGCTTCGTAGCCGATCACCAGCACGTGCTGCGGGCCGGTGGCCATCAGGTCGGTCACGGTGCCCAGGGCCAGGCCCTCGCGGTTGACCACGGCCAGGCCGATCAGATCGACCCAGTAGTACTCGCCTTCGGCCGGCGTCGGAAAGGCCGAGCGGGCCACGAAGATGCGCGCGCCCTTCAGGCCATCGGCGGCATCGCGATCAATGATGTCGTGCGCGCTGGCGACGATGGCGTCGGCATGCTGCCTGGCCTGCTGGATGCGCAGCAACGCCGTGCCCTCGAAAGCCGCCTTGGCGCCGCGCTCGGGCGGCCCCAGGTACCAGCGCTTGGAAGAAAAAAGCGCCTCAGGCGAGGCGCTGTAGGGCTGGATCTTGAACCAGCCCTTGATGCCCCAGGCGCCCTGCACGCGGCCGACTTCGACCGCGTCCGCCGGCAGCTCGGCCGGCTCCAGGCCCGGGACCATGGGGCTTGCTGTCAGGCCGTGGCCGGGGCGGCCTTGGCGGCCTGCTTGACCAGGCGCTGCACCGTGGGCGAAGGCTGGGCGCCCACGCTGAGCCAGTGGTTCAGGCGGTCCTGCGCAATGCGCAGGCCTTCGGCGCCGCCCGTGGCGGTGGGGTTGTAGAAGCCGATGCGCTCGATGAAGCGGCCATCGCGGCGCACGCGCTTGTCGGCAACCACGATGTTGAAGAAGGGACGACCCTTGGCGCCGCCGCGCGAAAGACGAATAACGACCATGATGTGTTTGAATCCTGTGGGTGGTGGCTCAGTGCCGGGCTTCGGGTTGGGGCCGCCGCCTGTGGACACCTGGGTTCTTCGATGCTGAGACACGCGACATGGCCACCCGGCCAGCGACACATCGAAAAGCCTATGATTATAGCTTGGCTGCAAGGCCAGGCGGTCGCTGCCCGGCGCCCGGCCCCGCCCCAGCCGCCCACATCCGTTGCTTTTCCGCCCCGCGGGCGCCCCATGGGCGCCACGAGGGTTACGCACACCGCCCCATGCCCCTGATCCGCCCCAGCCACGACGCCGACCTGGCCGCCATCACCGCGATCTACGCCCACCACGTGCTGCACGGCACCGGCACCTTCGAGACCGCGCCGCCCACCGCCGCCGACATGGCCCGGCGCCGCCAGGAGGTGCTGGCGCGCGGCCTGCCCTGGCTGGTGGCCGAGGACGGCGGCCGCGTGCTCGGCTACGCCCTGTGCAACTGGTTCAAGCCGCGCGCCGGCTACCGCTTTTCGGCCGAGGATGCCGTCTACCTGCAGCCCGAGGCGCAGCAGCGCGGCCTGGGCCGTGCCCTGCTGGCCGAACTGGCGCTGCAGGCCGAGCACGCCGGCGTGCGCCAGTTGATCGCGGTGATCGGCGACTCGGCCAACGCGGCGTCGATCGGCCTGCACCGCAGCCTGGGCTTTGCCCACGCCGGCACCATCCCCGCCTGCGGCTGGAAGTTCGGCCGCTGGCTGGACATCGTGCTGATGAACAAGCCGCTGGGCGCCGGCAGCAGCACCCCACCCCTGGAGAACGCCGCATGAAGCGCGCCAAGGACAAGACCGTGGCCACCTGGCTCACCTTTCTGGGCGGCCCGCTGGGCCTGCACCGCTTCTACCTGCGGGGCTTTGGCGACCTGCTGGGCTGGCTGCTGCCGATACCCACCGCACTGGGGCTGTACGGCGTCGAGCGCGTGCAGCGCTTCGGCCAGGACGACCAGTGGAGCTGGCTGCTGATTCCGCTGCTGGGCTTCACCATCGCCGCCTGCGCGCTGATGGCCATCATCTACGGCCTGATGACGCCCGAGAAGTGGAACGCCCGCTTCAACCCGCAGCGCGAGCCCGAGGCCGCGCCCGGCCACACCAACTGGTTCACCGTGATCGGCATGGCGGTGTCGCTGATGGTAGGCACGGCGGTGCTGATGGCGGCGCTGGCGTTCAGCTTTCAGCGCTACTTCGAATACCAGATCGAGGAAGGCCGCAAGATCTCGCAGTAGTGATCACGCGGCAGCGGCCCGCGCCTAGAACACCAGCAGGCTGACCCAGTAGCCCAGCGCCGCCACCAGGGCACTGGCCGGGATGGTCAGGATCCACGCCCACACGATGGTGCCGGCCACGCCCCAGCGCACGGCCGAGGCGCGCTGGGTGGAGCCCACGCCGACGATGGCGCCGGTGATGGTGTGGGTGGTCGACACCGGGATGCCGAAGGCTGTGGCGATGAACAGCGTCAGCGCCCCGCCGGTTTCGGCGCAGAAGCCGCCCACGGGCTTGAGCTTGGTGATGCGCTGACCCATGGTCTTGACGATGCGCCAGCCGCCGAACATGGTGCCCAGCGCGATCGCGGCGTAGCAACTGATGATGACCCACAGCGGCGGCGCGCTGTCACCGGCGGCGGTGTAGCCGGTGGCGATCAGCAGCATCCAGATGATGCCGATGGTCTTTTGCGCGTCGTTGCCGCCGTGGCCCAGGCTGTAGGCGCCGGCGCTCACCAGTTGCAGCCGGCGGAACCACTTGTCCACCCTGCCCGGCCGCGTGCGGCGAAAGAGCCAGGCCACGGCCACCATCAGCAACGAGCCCAGCAGGTAGCCCAGCAGCGGCGAGATGAAGATGAAAGCCACGGTCTTCAGAATGCCGCCGGCCACCAGCTGCCCGACGCCGGCCTTGGCGATCACCGCGCCGACGATGCCGCCGATGAGCGCGTGCGACGAGCTGCTGGGAATGCCGTAGTACCAGGTGATCAGGTTCCAGGTGATGGCGCCCACCAGCGCGCCGAACACCACGTGCGTGTCGACCACGCCCGGCTGCACGATGCCCTTGCCCACCGTAGCCGCCACGCTGAGGTGGAACACGAACACGGCGATGAAGTTGAAGAAGGCGGCGAACATCACCGCCTGCGTGGGCCGCAGCACGCCGGTGGAGACCACCGTGGCGATCGAGTTGGCGGCGTCGTGAAAGCCGTTCATGAAGTCGAACGCGATCGCGAGCAGCACCAGCAGCGTCACGACCCAGAGGGCGGCTTGAGCGGTTTCCATAGGTGTCTTCAAAAAAAGCGGTTGTCTCAGCCTACCTTTGATCTGAACGCATCCAGCCCAAAGAGCCCAAAGGCCGCGGAGCAGGCCAGGCGCGGGCACGCATGGCCGGGGTCCCCCCGGCCATCGAGTGCGTCCCCCTCCCGCAGGAGAGGGGGAAGGCGCCGCAGGCGACACAGGGGGTGCTTCATCTCCTCATGAGTTTTCCAGCACGATGCCCTCGATCTGCGTGGCCACCGCCTCGCACTTGTCGGTCACGCTCTCCAGCAGCTCGTACATGGTGCGCAGCTTGATCAGCTCGCGCACGTCCTCCTCCTCGCGGAACAGCTTGCTCATGGCGCTGCGCATCACGCGGTCGGCGTCGGACTCGAGCTGGTCGATCTCCTCGCAGGTCTTCAGCGTGGCCTCGGCCACCGGCTGATCGGCGATCTTGCCCAGCAGGCGCACCGCCGCCTGGACCCGCTGGCAGCACTTCACCGCCAGGTCGGACAGGCGCATGATCTCCTCCGTCATGTGGTGGATGTCGTACAGCGCCATGGTCTCGGCCGAGTCCTGCAGCAGGTCGGCCACGTCGTCCATCAGGTTGATCAGGCTGTGGATCTGCTCGCGGTCGATGGGCGTGATGAAGGTGGTGTGGATCAGCCGGTTGACCTCGGCGGTCACGCGGTCGGCAGCGGCCTCGGCATCGTCCACCGCCTGCGTGTAGCGCGCACGCGAGGGCTCGTCGGCATAGTGGATCACCAGTTGCTCGAACGCCTGCGCCGCCTCCACGATGCGGTCGGCGTGCTGGTTGAAGAGCTCAAAAAAATTGCCCTCCTTGGGCAACAGCTTGCTGAACAGCATGAGGCGAACCCCCTTCGGTGAATGGCCGGCGCCAGAAAGGCACAACGACACTTTCATGACAGTCATCCGAGTGTAACCATCGGCGGAAGCCCCACCGCGCCGGCGCGTTGCGCCCCAGCCACTGCGAAAGATGAAATACGCCGCGATGACGTCGCTTTGCCCGATGACCGGCGCTGGCGCGCCATGACGAATGACCAATGACCAAGGCGCCGCGCGGGCCGATGCCTTCTGTCATTTGTCATTTGTCATGCGCTCGTCAGAGCGCGGTCATTCGTCATGGCTTGCATGCGCCGCGCGGCTCAACCCAGGCGTTCGATGCGCTGCCCCGCCACCGCCGCCAGGGCGGCGGCCGACACGCGCTGCGGCTCGATCTCGGCCAGCGGCTGCAGCACGAAGGCGCGCGCCAGCATGCGCGGGTGTGGCAGCGTCAGCCGCGGGCTGTCGATGCGCGCGTCGCCATACAGCAGCAGGTCCAGGTCGAGCGTGCGCGGCGCGTTGCGATGCGGCCGCTGGCGCCCGGCGCGCTGCTCCAGCTGTTGCAGCGCAGCAAGCAGGTCTGGCGCCGTCAGGCGGGTGGACAGCCGCGCCACGGCGTTGACATAGTCCGGCCCGCTGGCATCCACCGGCGCGCTGCGGTACAGGTGCGAGCGCGCCGTTACCTGCGTGCCCGGCAGCGCATCCAGATCGCCCATGGCGCGCGATACGGCCGCGGTGGCATCGCCCAGGTTGGCGCCCAGGGCCACGAAGGCGGTGACGGGCGCGCGCTCAACGGCCATGGCCAGGGGGTGACTGCCAGAGACTCAGGCGTCGCCGTCCGGCGCCGGGCTGGCCGAGGCGCCCTCCTGGCCGGCGCTGCCTGCACTGCCCCCGTTGGCCGATGCGGGCTTGCGGCGCCGGCGGCGGCGCTTCTTGGCGGGCGCGGCCGCGGGCTCGCTGCCCTCGGCGATTTCGGCGGCCGTCGCCTCCGATGTCTGCTCGGGCGTAGCCCCGCCCTCCACCGAGCCCTTGGGCACGCGGTGCACGCGCGGCTGCTGCTTCTTGGCGCGCTGCTGCTCGGCGCGCAGCTCGCGCACCAGGCTTTCGCGGGCGCCGTCGTCGGCCAGGCTGAAGGCCTGCCACCAGTCGGCCAGCTCTTCGCCGATCTCGCCCACGTCGGCGCGCAGGCGCAGGAAGTCAAAGCCGGCACGAAAGCGCGGCTGCTCGACCAGGCTGAACGGCGTCTTGCCGCTGCGCCGCTCGAAGCGCGGCTGCATCATCCAGATCTCGCGCATGTCGGCCCCCAGCTTGCCGCGGCCGGAGACATCGCCGATGCGCGCGTCGAACACCTCGTCGATGGCGTCCTGCAGCGCCGGGAACGGGTGCTCGCCCTGGTCCAGCCGCCGGTTCCAGCCATCGCGCACGTCCTGCCACAGCACGCAGGCCAGCAGGAACGAGGGCGCCACCGGCTTGCCCTCGGCCACGCGGCGGTCGGTGTCGAGCAGCGCGGCCTTCACGAAGGCCTGCTCGGCGCGCTCGACCACCAGGTCGAGTAACGGGTAGATGCCCTGCGCCAGCCCCAGCGCGCGCAGCTGCACCACGCTGGCCATGGCGTGGCCGGTCTGCAGCAGCTTGATCATCTCGTCGAACAGGCGGCTTTGCGGAATGTCGGCCAGCAGCGCCTTGGCCTCGACCAGCGGGCGCGCGGTCTTGGGCTCGAGCGTGAAGCCCAGGTTGCTGAGCTTGGCGCCGAAGCGCACGGCGCGAATGACGCGCACTGGGTCTTCGCGGTAGCGCGTGGCGGCGTCGCCGATCATGCGCAGGCGCTTCTTGTGCGCGTCCTGGATGCCGTTGTGGTAATCGACCACCACCCGCGTTTCGGGGTCGTAGTACATGGCGTTGACGCTGAAGTCGCGCCGCGCCGCGTCTTCCTCTTGCGAGCCCCAGACGTTGTCGCGCAGCACCCGGCCCGAGGCGTCGACGGCGTGCTTCATGCCGGCGAGCTGGCCCTTGGCGGTGCGCTCGTTGCCGAACACGGCCTCGGCGGTGGCGTTGTCCATGTAGGCGCGGAAGGTGGAGACCTCGATCACCTCGTGCTCGCGCCCGCGGCCGAACACCACGTGCACGATGCGAAAGCGCCGGCCGATGATGAAGGCGCGCCGAAACAGCTGCTTGACCTGCTCGGGCGTGGCGTTGGTGGCCACGTCGAAGTCCTTGGGCTTGAGGCCCAGCAGCAAATCGCGCACGGCGCCGCCGACGATGTAGGCCTCGTAGCCGGCCTCCTGCAGCGTGCGCACCACGTTGGCCGCGCGCTCGTCCACCAGCGCGGGGTTGATGCCGTGGCCCTCGGGGCCGATCTCGGCCCGCTTGCCAAAGCGCTTGCGGCTGTTGCCGGTGGTGGCCTTGTCGATCAGCTTGCCGAACAGTTTCTTGATCATGCGGGGTCTTTGAAAAGGTCGAGGATGCGCCAGCCGCGCTGGCTGGCAATGGCGCGCAGGGTGTCGTCGGGGTTGGTGGCCACCGGATGATGCGCCTTTTCGAGCAGCGGCAGGTCGTTGCGCGAGTCGGAGTAAAAGGTGATCTCCACGTCGCCAAAGCTGCGCCCGCGCGCGGCCAACCATTCGGCCACGCGCGTCACCTTGCCTTCGCGAAACGAGGGCGTGCCGGCGATCTCGCCGGTGTACCAGCCGCCCGGACCGCGCGCCAGGTTGACGGCGATCAGCTCGTCGATGCCGAAGCTGTGCGCGATCGGCCGGGTGACGAACTCGTTGGTGGCGGTGACCACCACCAGTTGGTCGCCGGCCTGACGGTGCTGCTCCACCAGCGCCCGCGCGGCGGGCCGGATGGCCGGCGCGATCACCTCGCGCATGAAGCGCGCGTGCGCCTCGGCCGCCTGGCCGGGGCTGCGGCTGCGCAGCGGGCCGGTGGTGAAGCGGATGTAGTCGGCGATGTCCAGCGTGCCGGCCAGGTACTGGGCGTAGAAGGCGTCGTTGCGGCGCTTGAACTCGTCGGCATCGGCCCAGCCGATGCGGGTGACGAACTCGCCCCAGGCGTGGTCGGAGTCGATGGGGATCAGCGTGTGGTCGAGGTCGAAAAGGGCGAGTTTCATGGGCAGGGGCAAAAGTCCAATACCGGACGCGAAGGACGCAAAGGATTCGCGAAGAACGCAAAAGGAACAGCAAAAATGTTTCTTGATTTTCTTTCGCGTCCTTCGCGTGACTTTCGCGCCCTTCGCGTCCGGCTGTTCAGGTTTGTTTGCTATTCATTCTCCAGCATCGACTTGACGAGCGGAATGGTGATGGCGCGCTGCGTCTGCAGCGCATAGCGGTCCAGGTGCTCCAGCAGTTGCATCAGGCTGCCCAGATCGCGCGAGAAGCGCCCCAGCACGAAGTTCATCACCTCGTCGGACAGGAACACGCCGCGCGCGTCGGCGGCGCGGCGCAGCACGGCGCGCATCTCCACTTCGGGCAGCACCTGCAGCTCGAACACATGGCCCCAGCCCAGGCGCGTGCGCAGGTCCTCGCGCAGCGGCAGGTCGGCCGGTGGCAGCTCGCCAGCGGCCAGCACCGCGCGCGGGCGGCCGGCGGCCGGCGCCACGGCGTTGACGAACCAGTTGAAGGCGGTGTGCTGCAACTCGGCGCCGTACAGGTGCACGTCGTCCAGCAGCACCGCGTCCCAGTGCTCGCTGAAGGCGCCGCGCGGCGGTGCGTCGGCATCCAGCCAGCCCACGGCCGCGCCCTGCCCCAGCAGTGCCTGGCGCACGGCGCGCAGCAAATGCGTCTTGCCGGCGCCGGGCGGCCCCCACAGGTAGGTCGGCACCGGCGAGCGGGTGGCGCTTTCGCTCCAGAGGCGCAGGTGCTGCACGGCCTGCGCGTTGCGCCCGGCCAGAAAGCCGTCCAGCGTGGGCTCGGGGGCCAGGCCGATGTCGAGGGCGATTTGCTTCACGCGCCCCCCTGCGGCGCTGTCGGCGCCTTCCCCAAAAAGGAGGGACGACGCCAGCGGCCGCGGCAAGCCCGCTGCGCGGCGTTCCCGTGCGGTCGGCTCCGCGGCCCCAAGCGGCACACGCGGTGACGAGCACCGCGACACACGAAATGCGGTCGAAAACGGGGAAGCAAAGGGAGTGCAGCGCCTAGAATCAAGGGCTTGATTTTAAGCCGGTGCCCCATGGTGGCGCCTTTTGCAGTCTCTCACCAGCGCGCCCATGAGCTCCTCCCCTGCCCCAGCCACCCCTCTCAGCTACAAGGACGCCGGTGTCGACATCGACGCCGGCGACGCGCTGGTCGAGCGCATCAAGCCGCTGGCCAAGAAGACCCTGCGCGAAGGTGTGCTGTCGGGCCTGGGCGGCTTTGGCGCGCTGTTCGAGGTGCCCAAGCGCTACCGCGAGCCGGTGCTGGTCAGCGGCACCGACGGCGTGGGCACCAAGCTGCGCCTGGCGTTTGAATGGGGCATGCACGACACCGTGGGCATCGACCTGGTGGCCATGAGCGTGAACGACGTGCTGGTGCAGGGCGCCGAGCCGCTGTTCTTTCTCGACTACTTCGCCTGCGGCAAGCTGGATGTGGACACCGCCGCCGCCGTGGTCGGCGGCATCGCCAAGGGCTGCGAGCTGGCCGGCTGCGCCCTGATCGGCGGCGAGACGGCCGAGATGCCCGGCATGTTCCCGCCGGGCGAATACGACCTGGCGGGCTTTTGCGTGGGCGCGGTGGACAAGTCGAAGATCCTCAGTGGTCGCGACGTGGCCGCGGGCGACGTGGTGCTGGGCCTGGCCAGCAGCGGCGTGCACAGCAACGGTTTCAGCCTGGTGCGCAAGTGCATCGAGCGCGCGACGGCCGACGGCGGCCAGTTGCCCGCCACGCTGGACGGCCAGCCGTTCCGGCAGGCCGTGATGGCGCCCACGCGCATCTACGTGAAGAACGTGCTGGCGGCGCTGGCGCAGCACGGGATCAAGGCCCTGGCCCACATCACCGGCGGCGGCCTGCTGGAGAACATTCCGCGCGTGCTGCCCGAAGGCCTGGCGGCGCAACTGGTCAAGGGCAGCTGGCCGCAAAGCGAGCTGTTCGCCTGGCTGCAGCAAACGGCGGGCATCGACGACACCGAGATGAACCGCACCTTCAACAACGGCATCGGCATGGTGCTGGTGGTGGCTGCCAGCGACGCCGCCGCCTGCGCCGCCACGCTGCGCGCCGCGGGCGAGCAGGTGTTCGAGATTGGCCGCATCGGCCCGCGCGGCGACGGCGCCGCCGTCACCGTGGCCTGAAAGCGCCGCCGCCCCACCCCGCCCACGCCCCCAACCGCTTGCCCTTGCCCACCCCGCGCTCCGACGCCCGCGAACTGGTCGCCACGCTGGTCAGCCATGGCCTGATGGTGGCGGCGCTGCTGCTGGTCATGTGGCAGGGGCTGCTGCCGGGCCTGCTGTGCGTGTGCCTGGGCTTTCTGGCCACGCGCTGGCTCAGCCCACGCCTGGGCGTGCTCACCCGCGCCGGCGACGGCCAGGCGCCGCGACTGGCGGCCACCCTGGTGGCGCTGGTGCCGGTGGTGCTGATCGCCTTCATGGTGCCGCGCACCCGCGGCGTGCTGCTGGACGCGCCCGAGCAGTACCGCGACCTGCTGGCCTTTTTGTCGCGCACGGTGATGGAGTTGAGCGACAAGCTGCCGCCCGACATTGCGGCGCAGCTGCCGCGCGGCGCCGAGGACGTGCAGCGCGTCATCGCCACCTACCTGGCCAGCAAGGCCGGCGCGCTGGCCACCACCGGGCGCGCCTGGCTGTCGGGCCTGCTGTTTGCCTTCGTCGGCCTGCTGATCGGGGCGCTGGCCGCGGCCCGGCCGTCGATCATCGTGCTCAAGCCGCTGTCGGCGCAGCTACACCTGCGCCTGGCGCGCTTTGGCCAGACCTTCCGCCAGATCGTGGTGGCGCAGTTCTTCATCGCCCTGTTCAACACCTTGCTCACGGCCATCTTCCTGCTGGCCATCCTGCCGATGTGGGGCTACCGCCTGCCCTACAGCTGGGCGCTGATCCTGCTGACCTTCGCCGCCGGGCTGATCCCCATCGTGGGCAACCTGATCTGCAACGCGGTGCTGACGCTGGTGGGCCTGTCGGTGTCGCCCTGGGTGGCGCTGGCCTGCCTGGCCTTCCTGATCGCCATCCACAAGGCCGAGTACTTCATCAACGCCAAGGTCATCGGCCACCGCACCCACATGGCGGTGTGGGAGCTGCTGGCGGTGATGTTCGTGCTGGAGGCCATCTTCGGCCCCGCCGGGCTGGTGGCGGCGCCGCTGTTCTATGCCTACGCCAAGAAGGAGCTGGAGGCGTCGGGCTGGGTGTAGGCCCCTCGGTCAGGCGCTGACGGGCTGAAGCGCTTGCAGCGGGGCGCTGCTCACGACACCGACCGCCCCAGCGCCGCCAGCCGGTCGGCCATGGCGGCGCGGTCGTCGGTGTCGCCGGCCTGCTGCAGGTACACCGTCAGGTCGGCCCGGGCACGCTCCACCTCGCCCAGGGCGGCCAGCGCCAGCCCACGGTCGCGGTATTCCACCCAGGCGTCGGGCAGCAGCACGATGAGCCGGTCCTGCACCGGCACGAAGCGCGGCCAATCCTCCTGCGTGCGGTGGATGTCCTGCAGGTTGCGCAGCATACGCGCCAGGATCTGGCGCGCGCTGGCCGGGCGCAGGTACAGCGACAGCGGCAGTTCGCTGTCGGCGGCGGCGGGCAGCAGCGGGTGCAGCTCTTCGAGGCGCTCGCGCAAATCGGCCCGGCCCAGCGACTGGCCGGTGAAGGGGTCGATCACCACCCGGCCGGCGTCCAGCGACACCTGCACCAGAAAGTGGCCGGGAAAGCCGATGCCCTGCACCGCCAGCCCCAGGCCCTGGGCCAGTTCCAGCCACAGCACGGCCAACGAGATCGGGATGCCGCGCCGCGTGTGCAGCACCTGGTGCAGGTAGCTGTTGTCGGGGTTGTAGTAGTCGTTGACGTTGCCGCCAAAGCCCAGGTCGCCGAAGAAGAACTGGTTCAGCGTGCGCAAGCGGTCCAAGCCGCCGGCGTCGGCGCCCAGCCGGCGCTTCAGCCGCGCGGCCAGCTGATCGACCCCGCTCAGCACCTGCTGCATATCCAGCTCGGGGTATTCGTCCTGCGCCAGGCTGGCCGCGGCCTCCAGCAGCGGCAGGTGCTCGTCGCTGTGCACCAGGGTGCTGAAGTACTGCAGCGGCGTGGGGACCGGAAAGTCGAACGTCATGCCCGTGGTTGTAGGCCGGCGCGCCGGCGCCGTCAATGCGGGGCAACCACGCGGGCCGCCGCCGCGGTCTTGTAACTTTCAGTCTCAGCGCCGCAGCAGCGCCCGCAGCCGCAGGCCCGAGCCCAGCAGCGCCGCGAAGTAGATCGCCGCCGCGCCGACGATCACCAGCGCCAGCAGGCCGGCGCGCGGCAGCGCCGCCGTGCCCAGCCAGTCGAAGCGGCGCGTGGCCCACACCAGAAAGCCGCTCATCAGCAGCGTGGCACCCAGCACCTGGGCGGCGAACACGGCCCAGCCGCGCTGCGGCCGGTAGCTGCCGCGGCGGATCAGCCCGATCAGCAGCCAGCCGGCGTTGATCATGGCGCCCAGCGCGATCGACAGCGTGAGCGCGGCGTGCTGCATCAGCGGCACCAGAATCAGGTTGAAGCACTGGGTGAGCACCAGCACCGCAATGGCGATCTTGACCGGCGTGCGGATGTCCAGGCTGGCGTAATAGCCCGGCGCCAGCACCTTCACCGCCACCAGCCCGAGCAGGCCGACGCCGTAGCCCATCAGCGCCAGGGCCACGCGCTGCACGTCACCGGCGTCGAAGCGGCCGTGGTGGAACAGCGTGGCGATCAGTGGCACGGCGAAGGTGAGCAGCGCCGCCGCGCAGGGCAGCGCCAGCAGCAGCACCAGGCGCAGGCCCCAGTCCAGCATCTGCGAGTAGCGCGCCTCGTCGCCGCTGGCGCGCGCGGCCGCCAGCTGCGGCGTCAGCACCACGCCCAGCGCCACGCCCAGCAGCGCGGTCGGGAACTCCATCAGCCGGTCGGCGTACCAGACCCAGGTGACGCTGCCGGCCGCCAGGTGCGAGGCGATCTGCGTGTTGATCAGCAGCGACAGCTGCGCCACGCCCACGCCCAGCAGCGCCGGCAACATCAGCGTCAGCACCTGGCGCACGCCGGCCTGCTGCCAGGCGGCGCGCAGGCGCGGCCAGCTCAGGCCGATGCGCGGCAGCAGGCCCAGCCGCAGCAGCGCCGGAACCTGCACCCCCAGTTGCAGCAGGCCGCCCAGCATCACGCCGCCGGCCATGGCGTAGATGGGCTCGATGCCCATGCGCGCGAACCACGGCGCGCCCAGCCAGGCGGCGGCGATCATGGGCAGGTTCAGCAGCACCGGCGTGGCCGCCGGCACGGCAAAGTGCTTCCAAGTGTTCAGGATGCCGGCCGAGAGCGCCACCAGCGACATGCAGGCGATGTAGGGAAACATCCAGCGCGTCATCAGCACGCCGGCGTCGAAGCTTGGGGCATCCAGGCCGCTGGCCAGGGCCCACACCAGCAGCGGCGCCGCCGCCACGCCGACCCCGCAGGTGGCCAGCAGCACCCAGGCCAGCGCCGTCGCCACGTGGTCGATCAGCAGCTTGGTGGCTTCGTCGCCATCACGCGCCTTGGCCGAGGCCAGCACCGGCACGAAGGCCTGGCTGAACGCGCCTTCGGCGAACAGCCGCCGCAGCAGGTTGGGAATGCGAAACGCCACGTTGAAGGCGTCGGTCAGCCCGCTGACGCCGAAGGCCGAGGCCATGAGCAGGTCGCGCACCAGGCCCGTGATGCGCGAGACCAGGGTCAGCAGGGAAACGGTGGAGGCGGCTTTGAACAGGCTCATGGCGGACGGGCGGTGGGGCGCCAGTGTAGTCGCCGGGCGTGCCCGCCCACGCCGGCGTGGCGAAATTGGCGCCGCACTGGTAGAATGCCCGGTTTTGCCGACAACATCCTCAAACCTTAAAGGAACACATTCATGGCCGCTGGAAAGCCCAAGAAAAAGAACCCCCGCCTGGCATCGGGCCGCAAACGCACCCGCCAGAACGTCAAACTGAACGCCGCGAACACCTCGCTGCGCTCCAAGTACCGCACCTCGGTCAAGAACGTCGAAAAAGCCGTTCTGGCCGGTGACCTGGACAAGGCCAAGAGCGCCTTCGCCCTGATGCAGTCGGTGGTCGATTCGGTCGCCGACAAGGGCATCTTCCACAAGAACAAGGCCGCTCGCGACAAGAGCCGCCTGTCGGCCAAGGTCAAGACCCTGGCCACCCAAGCCGCCGCCTGACGGTCAACTCAGGTCAACAGCCCGGCGGGGCCGGCCCAACGCCCCACCCCGCCGCCGTTTGATTCGGGTGCGCTGTCGGCAAAAAGCAGAAAACCGCCTTCGGGCGGTTTTTTGTTGCTTGCAGACTGGGGGCTGCGGAGCAAGCCGCACGGGGGCGCCGTGGAGCAGGCTTGCCCCGGCCACTGGCGCCGTCCCCCTTAGGAGGAAGCCGCGCAGCGGCTCAGGGGGGATCAGGTATCAAGCAGGCCTCGATGACCTGCAGTTCGTTGTCCTTGGCGAAATCCATCACGAAGTCCCAGGCCATGGGCTCGTGCTCGCGCAGCGCGCGGTGCACCACCACGCACTTGGCCCCGTCCAGCGTGGTCGGCACGCACCAGGGTGAATAGGCGATGTGCGCGCCCTGCCGGGCCGCGCCGCCGGGCCGGAACTGGGCCATCACCCCGGCCAGGCGCTCGGCCCAGTCGCTGGGGCGAAAGCGCCGCCCGTCGCGGGT
Source organism: Pseudomonadota bacterium (assembly GCA_023394015.1). Taxonomy (GTDB): domain Bacteria; phylum Pseudomonadota; class Gammaproteobacteria; order Burkholderiales; family Burkholderiaceae_C; genus Ottowia. The sequence continues at coordinate 15,272 of JAEXBL010000481.1, forward strand.
GATGCCGCGGATGAAGACCTGGTCGCTGGTGGGAGTGGACGCCATGGATGATTGCGCAAGTGGGCCGCCCGCGCTGGTGACGCTGATGGCCCATCGGGGCCGTGGCGACGCCGAATAATTATATCTTATATAAGACTTGAGGCCCACCTCGCCCGGCATCGCAGTCATGCGAAACCGGCAACAAAACGGCCCGGCCAAGCCCCTAGAATGACATTCCAGCGGGCCACCTGGGCCCGATTATTTTTGCATTGTCGTCACATCCAAGGAGGCCTGCCGTGACCGCACCCATCGAAGCCGCTTCGCCGCACACGATGAACACCTATGCCCGTCTGCCCATCGCCATGGAGCGCGGCCAGGGCTGCCACGTGTGGGACGTCAACGGCAAGCGCTACCTCGATGGCCTGGGCGGCATCGCCGTGAACACGCTGGGCCACGCCCACCCCACGCTGGTGCCGGCGCTGCAGGAGCAGGTGGGCAGGCTGATCCACTGCTGCAACTACTACCACGTGCCCGACGCCGAGCGGCTGGCCAGGAAGCTGACCGAACTGGCCGGCATGAGCAACGTGTTCTTCTGCTCCACCGGGTTGGAGGCCAACGAGGCGGCGCTGAAGCTGGCGCGCAAGTTCGGCCACGACAAGGGCATCGAGAAACCGCAGATCGTGGTCTACGAGAAGGCCTTCCACGGCCGCAGCATCGCCACGCTCAGCGCCACCGGCAACGCCAAGATCCAGCAGGGCTTCGGGCCGCTGGTGGAGGGCTTCATCCGCGTGCCGCTGAACGACATCGAGGCGCTGAAGAAGGCCACCGAAGGCAACCCGAACGTGGTGGCCGTGTTCTTCGAGACCATCCAGGGCGAAGGCGGCGTCAACCCGATGCGGGTGGAATACCTGAAGCAAGTGCGCCAACTGTGCGACGAGCGCGACTGGCTGATGATGATCGACGAGGTGCAGTGCGGCATGGGCCGCACCGGCAAGTGGTTCGCCCACCAGTGGGCCGGCATCGTGCCCGACGTGATGCCGCTGGCCAAGGGCCTGGGCTCGGGCGTGCCGATTGGCGCCGTCGTGGCCGGCCCCAAGGCCGCGAACATCTTCCAGCCCGGCAACCACGGCACCACCTTCGGCGGCAACCCGCTGGCCATGCGCGCGGGCGTCGAGACCATCCGCATCATGGAGGAAGAAGGTCTGCTGGACAACGCCGCCCAGGTCGGCGCGCACCTGAAGGGCGCGCTGGAGCGGGCGCTGGCCGGCAACCCCGGCGTGAAGGAGGTGCGTGGCCAGGGCCTGATGCTGGGCATCGAGCTGGCCAAACCCTGCGGCGTGCTCACCCAGCGCGCGGCCGACGCCGGGCTGCTCATCAGCGTCACCGCCGACAGCGTGATCCGCCTGGTGCCGCCGCTGATCCTGACCCAGGCCGAGGCCGACGAGATGGTCGCCATCCTGGTGCCGCTGATCGAGGCTTTTCTGAAAGAGTGAACCGCCGATGAGCACACCGATCAAGCATTACCTGCAGTTCGCCGACTTCACGGCCGACGAATACGCCTACCTGTTCGAGCGCGCGGCGCTGATCAAGCGCAAGTTCAAGGCCTATGAAAAACACCACCCGCTGAGCGACCGCACGCTGGCGATGGTGTTCGAGAAGGCCAGCACGCGCACCCGCGTCAGCTTCGAGGCCGGCATGTACCAGCTCGGCGGCAGCGTGGTCAACCTGACCAGCGCAGGCAGCCAGCTGGGCCGCAGCGAGCCGATCGAGGACACGGCGCGCGTGATCAGCCGCATGGTGGACCTGGTGATGATCCGCACCTTCGAGCAGGCGCGCATCGAGCAGTTCGCCGCCCATTCGCGCGTGCCGGTCATCAACGGGCTGACCAACGAATACCACCCGTGCCAGATCATGGCCGACATCTTCACCTACATCGAGCACCGCGGCCCCATCGCCGGCAAGACCGTGGCCTGGATCGGCGACGGCAACAACATGGCCAACACCTGGGCGCAGGCCGCCGCCCTGCTCGGCTTCACCCTGCGCGTGTCCACGCCCAGCGGCTACGAGGTGGACACCCAGCTTGCCGCGCTGGACGGCAATGGCGGCAACAAGGACTGGCAGAGCTTTGCCGACCCGATGAAGGCCTGCGAAGGCGCCGACCTGGTGACCACCGACGTGTGGACCAGCATGGGCTACGAGGCCGAGAACGAGGCCCGCAAGCGCGCCTTCGCCAACTGGTGCGTGGACGCCGCCATGATGGCCGCTGCCAGGCCCGACGCGCTGTTCATGCACTGCCTGCCCGCGCACCGCGGCGAGGAAGTCACCGCCGACGTCATCGACGGCCCGCAGTCGGTCGTCTGGGACGAGGCTGAAAATCGCATGCACGTGCAAAAGGCGCTCATGGAGTACCTTTTGCTCGGCCGGCTCGCGCAGTGAGACGGCAGCGCGACAGCGCTGGCGGGCGATTTCGGCGCAGGCTCATGGGCGCGAAGCGCCCGTGAAGGCGCCGCAGGCGCCGTGCCGAAGCCAAAATCGCATGCACGTGCAGAAGGCACTCATGGAGTACCTATTGCTCGGCCGGCTCACGCCCTGAGAATGATGACTTCGCTGCGCTCAATGACCGGCGCTGGCGCGCCATGACCAATGACAAACGCGCCGTGCGCGCGGATGCCTTTTGTCATTTGTCATGCGCTCGTCAGAGCGCGGTCATTCGTCATGTGGTTCAGCCGGCGGCTATTCCATGGACAGGATCTGGGCCGTGATCGACTGCGTCTCGCCCACTGCGAACTTGGTGCCGGCGGTGCGGATGCCCCAGATCAGCTCGACCAGGGCGCGGTTGTTCAGCAGCGGCTCGCCGCTCAGGATCAGCCAGTAGCCCGCGCCGTCCACCCAGAACAGCATCAGCGTGGTGGTGGGCAGCAGCATGTCGATGCCTTCGTGGAAGGACACGGCGCGGCCGGTGCCGGTCCAGCCGCGCTGCTTCTGGCGCTTGGCGAAGTCGAAGAAATCGGCCGCCACCACGCACAGGGTTTCGGCCTCTTCCTGCGAATAGCCCACGCGGGCCAGGCAAAAGCCGTCATCCGAGGCCAGCGCCGCGGTGCGCGTGCCCGACAGGCCGGCGATGGCGTGCGGCAGGTAGTTGTCCAGCCGCACGTCCGGCGCGCGCAGCTCGCGCTGTACCTCGTGCACCCAGCCCTCGTGCATGGCGCGGGCCAGCACCGTGCGGTGCTCGGGCGCCAGCGCCAGCCAGGTGCTGCGGCGCAGAGAGGCGCCGCGCGGCATCAGCGTCTGCAGGATGGCGCCGATCTCGTCCGGCACGCGCTCGCCGTAGGCGTGCAGCGCGCCCGCAGGCGTCAGCATCAGGTACGGATCGCCGGTGTCGGTCGCGCGGCTGGCGGGGGCGTCGCTCATCGTTGCTCGGCGTTGTTGAACGGGTCGATGCCGTAGATCAGCGCCTTGACCAGCGTGGCCATGTGGGGCCGGCTGCGCGCGTCGGCATCCATGGCGGTGGGCGGCAGGCCCATGGCCACCATCTCGCGCGACACCATTTGCCGCGTCTGCCAGCCGCCCTGGTCGGCAAAGGTGATGCCCACCACCAGCGAGGTGCGGTCGATGAAGTCGCGGAACTCGTTGACGTAGGTGCGCAGGTCGGCCACCGGGTCGGCGGCATTGCCCTTGAGCATCAGCACCAGGCCGAGCGCGTTCTCGGTCAGGATGTCCCACATGAAGTCGAAGCGCTTCTGCCCCGGCGTGCCGTACAGCCGCACCTGGTCGCCGCTGGCCAGCTTCATCAGCCCGTAGTCCATGGCCACGGTGGTGGTCTTCTTCAGCAGCTTCACGTCGTCGGACGCATTCGCCTCGGTGCGGACCACCTCGATGTCCGACAGGGACTGGATGGCCGTGGTCTTGCCCGATCCCACGGGGCCGGCGAACACGAGCTTGTAGATACTGGCCATGACTTCGAAAGTATTAGAACAGCTTATCGAACAGCGATTTGAAGAAACCGCGCCGTGCGGCCACCTCGGGCCTGGGCGGTGCCGCGGGGGCACGCGTGGCGGGCGCCGGCGCAGGGGCCGTGGTCGGACGCGCCGGAATCACCTTGGCCAGCCCCGAGATCACGCACAGCACCACGAAGCGCAGCACGTCCTGCTCGTGCCGGGGAAAGGCGCGCTGCAGGTCGGCAATCGATTGCGGCATGCGGGCGCAGATGGCGGCCAGCTGCACGTCCAGCGGGCCGACGTCGGTCAGCATCGGAAAGTTGGGAAAGCGCCGCAGCTGGAAGGTCAGCTCGCCCTGCGGCTTCAGCTCGACCTCGCGCAGCACCGCGCTCACCAGTTCCCAGCTGATCACGTCCAGCGGCTTCTGCGCGCGGTGGAACTTGCCGTCGAAGCGCTGGCGCACGGTTTCCTCGACCTGGTCCGCGTCCAGCGGTTGCACGCGCACGCCCTCGACCAGGGTTGGCGTGTGCAGCAGCTTCAGCAGCGTGGGCACCGGCAGGCCCGAGGCCAGCCAGCCGGCCCGCGGGTGGGTCACGAAGGCGGCGTCGGTGCCGATGCGCAGCAGCATCGGGCCGTCGTGGGCGACGATCTTCTCGGCCAGCTGGATCAGCGGGTGCGGGCGCAGCATGGGAAACAGCTGCAGCAGCGCCGCCAGGGCACCCTGGCCCAGGCCGATGGCGTCGGCCGCCATGCGCTGTGCCGGGGGTGCCAGCGAGAGGGGTTCGGCCACCGGCTTCGGCACCGGCACCGGCCCCGGC
>JAEXBL010000482.1 GCA_023394015.1 Pseudomonadota bacterium
GCTCTGGCTCGGGCATCGGCTCGCCCGGCTGGGCCAGCGCCCCGCCCGCCAGCAGCGCCAGCGCCGCCGCGGCCACCGGGCGCAGCAAGGCCGGGCGCCCGCGGGGCGCGGCGTGAAAGCAAAGGGGAAAAGCCAGCGAAGCCTGCACTGCGTAGTCGGTCCAGAAAGCGCAAGCACCGGCCCGGCGCGGCAGGCGGCTCGCTCTAGAATCGATTATCCATGAGCGACGCGACCCCGGCCCCCCTGTCACCGTCGGTTTCCGACGCACCCACCTGGGCCGACGCCGCCCGCGGCCAGGCCTTCGACGCCTGGCTGGCGCGCACCGCCCCCGTGCAGCGCCTGCGGCCGGACAGCTTGCGCGTGGCCTCGGCCGACGCCAGCTTTCGCCGCTACTTCCGGCTCGATACCACCGATGGCGCCACCCGCATCGCCATGGACGCGCCGCCGGCGCAGGAAGACAGCGCCCCCTTCGTGCACGTGGCCGGGCTCATGCAGCAGGCCGGCCTGCGCGCGCCCCAGGTGCTGGACTGGGACCGCGCGCAGGGCTTCATGCTGCTGACCGACTTGGGGCAGCAGACCATGATGGACGCCATCGACCGCGACCGCCCCGAGGCCAACCGCCCGCTGTACGAACAGGCGGTGCAGATGCTGCTGCGGTGGCAGCAGGCCTCGAAGCCCGGCGTGCTGCCGCCCTACGACGAAGCGTTGCTGCGGCGCGAGCTGGCGCTGTTCCCCGACTGGTATCTGACGAAACACCGTGGCGTGGCCGTGGAAGGCGCGCTGCGCGAGACGCTGGACAAGACCTTCGACCTCATCGTGGCGCGCAACCTGGCCGCGCCCAGCGTCTACGTGCACCGCGACTTCATGCCGCGCAACCTGATGGTCGGCCCGGGCGGCGAACTGGGCCTCATTGACTTTCAGGACGCCGTCTACGGCCCCGTCACCTACGACATCGCCAGCCTGATGCGCGACGCCTTCCTGACCTGGGACGAGGAGTTCGTGCTCGACATCACCGTGCGCTACTGGGCGCAGGCGCGCCGGCTGGGGCTGATGGACTTCGAGGACTGGCACGCCGACTTCGGCAGCTTCTGGCGCGCCGTCGAGTGGATGGGCCTGCAGCGGCACCTGAAGGTGGCCGGCATCTTTGCGCGCCTGACGCTGCGCGACGGCAAGCCCAAATACCTGGCCGACACCCCCCGCTTCATCGCCTACATCCGCCACACCGCGGCGCGCTACCGCGAGCTGGCGCCGCTGCTGAAGCTGGTGGACGACATCGAGGGCACCGGGGCCGCCAGCGGCTGGGCCTTCGGTCGCGTGTAAGTTCAAGTTGTCTTCAAAAAAACCATTCACCGCAGAGGCGCAGAGGGCGCGGAGATCCGCAGAGATAACATTGAATTGCTCTGCGAGCCTCTGCGTTCTCTGCGTCTCTGCGATGAAGACAGCAACTCCAGGCCAGCGACGTCGCTGCATCGTTGACAGCGCCTCGGCCTAAAGCGCATCAAAAGCCAAACCCGCTGACAGCGCCCACCCACGAATCGCTGTCAGCTCTTATTTTCGCAGCATCCGCAACCCGTTCGCCACCACGATCAAGCTGGCGCCCATGTCGGCGAACACGGCCATCCACATGGTGGCTGCCCCGGCCAGCGCCAGCGCCAGAAACACCGCCTTGATGCCCAGCGCCAGCACGATGTTCTGCCACAGCACGCCGTGGGTGCGGCGCGACAGGCGGATCAGCCCGGGCAGGCGGCGCAGGTCGTCGTTCATCACCACCACGTCGGCGGCTTCCATGGCGATGTCGGTGCCGGCCGCGCCCATGGCGATGCCGATGTCGGCCGCGGCCAGCGCCGGCGCGTCGTTGATGCCGTCGCCCACCATCGCCGTCGGGCCCAGGCGCGCCTGCAGCTCGGCGATGCGCGCCAGCTTGTCGGCCGGCAGCAGCTGGCCGTGCGCCTCGTCGACGCCGGCGCCCTGCGCCACCGCTTGCGCGGCGACCGGGTGGTCGCCCGAGAGCATCACCGTCCGCACGCCCAGCGCGTGCAGCGCGGCCACAGCCTCGGGTGCGTGGTCCTTCAGCGTGTCGGCGACGGCGAACAGCGCCAGCACCTCGGTGTCGGACGCCAGCAGCGACACGCTGCGGCCCTGCGCCTGCTGCGCCGCCAGCCGCTCGGTCAGCCGCTCGCTGCCCAGGCCCATGCCTTCCACCGCACGCGGGCTCACCAGGTGCAGGCGCCGGCCATCGACCTCGCCGGTCACGCCGTGGCCGGGCCGGTCTTCGAAGTGCGCCACCGCGCCGGGCGCCACGCCCTGGGCCGTCAGTCCTTGCGCGATGGCCTGCGACACTGGGTGGTCGCTGTGGCTCGACAGTGCCGCCGCCGCTTGCTGCACGGGCGCAGGCAATTCCACATCCGATAGCAACTCGTGCGCCACCAGCGCCGGCTGGCCGCGCGTCAGGGTGCCGGTCTTGTCCAGCGCCACGGCCTGCAGCCGACGCGCGTCTTCCAGGTACACGCCGCCCTTGACCAGCACGCCGCGCCGCGCCGCGTTGGCCAGCGCGCTGACGATCGTCACCGGCGTGGCGATGACCAGCGCGCACGGGCAGGCAATCACCAGCAGCACCAGCGCCTTGTAGAGGGCGGCGGGCCACGGCCAGCCCGCCAGCCACGGCCCCCCCAGCGCCACCGCCAGCGCCAGCGCGAACACCGCCGGCGTGTAGACGGCGGCAAAGCGGTCGATGAAGGCCTGCGTGGGCGCGCGTTCGCTCTGCGCCTGCTCCACGGCGTGGATGATGCGCGCCAGCTGCGTGTCGCGCGCGGCGGCGGTCACGCGCAGCTCCAGCACGCCGGTCTGGTTCAGCGTGCCGGCGTAGACCGCGTCGCCCGGGGCCTTGTCCACTGGCAGGCTCTCGCCGGTGACGGGCGCCTGGTTCACGGCACTGTGGCCGGCGATGACGACGCCGTCCAGCGCCAGCCGCGTGCCGGGCTTGGCGCGCACGATGGCGCCCACCGGCACCTCGGCCGCCCGCGCGGCGTGCCAGTGGCCGTCGGCGTCGCGCTGCTCCACGGTGTCCGGCGCCATTTGCAGCAGGCCACCGATGGCGCCGCGCGCGCGATCCACGGCGCGCGCCTCCAGCCACTCGGCCAGCGCGTACAGCGCCATCACCATCGCGCCTTCAGGCCATTCGCCGATCAGAAAGGCGCCGGTCACCGCCACCGTCATCAGCGCGCTGATGTTGAGGCGCCCGCGCCGCAGCGCGTGGAAGCCCTTGGTATAGGTCGCGAGGCCCGCCAGCGCCACCGCCGCCACGGCCAGCGCCATGCCCGGCCACTGCAGGCCGGCGGGTGCGAACACGGCGACCAGCTCGGCGCCGATGGCCAGGGCCAGCGCCAGCAGGGTGCGGCCCAGGCCGGGCGCGCTGGTCAGCGCCTGCC
>JAEXBL010000487.1 GCA_023394015.1 Pseudomonadota bacterium
GATCAGCACCTCGTTGGCGATGATGTCGAGCTTCTTCTGCACCTCGCCCTGCACGTTCTCGCTGCCGGCGGTTCCCAGCACGCCGCCTAAAGCGCCCTTGTTGACGGCGTGGCTGATGCTTTTGCAGGCGCGCGCCACCACTTCGAGCAGCAGGCGCAGCTGCGAGGGGATGTGGCCGTCCAGGCGCTGCTTTTCGACCAGGTAGCGGGTGAGGGTGATGCGCTTGCTGTTCATGTCTCGGCCTCCTGTGGCGTGTCGGGGGTGGGGGCGGTGCGCGCCGTGGCGTCGGCGGGCGCGTCGGTGGCCGCTGCGGCTTCGGCATCGGCCAGGGTGCGGGTGACGACTTCGCGCACGTCGGTGCTCAGCTCGGGGTGCGCGGCCACGCGGGCAATGGCTTCGCGGGCGGCGCTGCGGTAGGGCTCGGCCAGGCGGGCCCAGGCGTCCATGGCGCGCGCCAGGCGGGCGGCGACCTGCGGGTTCAGGGCGTCGAGCTCCAGCACGCGGTCGGCCCAGAAGACGTAGCCGGCGGCGTCGCGGCGGTGGAAGGCGGCCGGGTTGCCGTGACAGTAGCTGAAGACCACGCTGCGCGCGCGGTTGGGGTTGCGCAGGTTGAAGTCGGGGTGCTTCATGAGCTGGCGCACCACGGGCAGCACGTGGCCGTCGCGGTCGGGGGCGCCGGCCTGCAGGGCAAACCACTTGTCCAGCGCCAGGGGCTCGTGCCTGAACAGCTGGTGGTAGCGCGCCAGCGCGCGTTCGGCCAGCGGGTGGCCGGCGTGGATCAGCGCCTGCAGCGCGTTGCGCCGGTCGGTCATGTTGGCGGCGTCCTTGGCGCGCTGGTAGGCCTTGCCGGGCCACACGGCGTCGCCACTGTCCTGGGCGGCCAGGCACAGCATGCGCAGCGCCAGGCCGGCCAGGGCGCGCCGGCCGGACGAGACCGGGTCGGGCGTGTAGGCGCCGGTGTGCTGGTGCGCCTGCCAGGCCTGTTGCCAGTCGGCCTGCAGCGCGGTGGCCAGCTGCCGCTGCATGGCCTCGCACACGGCGTGCACGCGCTGCGGGTCGACCTGCGCCAGCTGCTCGGCGATGTAGCTCTCGCTGGGCAGGGTCAGCACCAGTTCCTTGAAGGCGGCGTCCAGCGTGGGGTGGTGCAGCACGCTGCGCAGGGCCTGCACGTAGGCGTCGCCCAGCGGTCGGGCGGGCACCGGCTCGGCGCTGGCCTCGATCCATTGCACGGCGGTGCGCAGGGCCAGCTGCTGGCCCGCCTCCCAGCGGTTGAAGGGGTCGCTGTCGTGCGCCAGCAGGTGCAGCAACTGCTCGGGCGTGGCGCGCCAGTCGAGCTGGACCGGCGCCGAGAAGCCGCGCAGCAGCGAGGGCACGGGCTCGGCATCGACGTTGACGAAGGTCAGCGTGGTCTGCGCCTCGGTCAGCACCACGGTGTGGCTGCCCTGCACGGGCTGCGGCCAGTGTTCCAGTTGCAGCGGCAGGTCGTGCCCGTTGGGGCTGACCAGGCCCATGCGCACGGGGATGACGAAGGGCTGCTTGTGCGGCTGGCCCGGCGTGGCGGGGCAGCTTTGCGACAGGGTGAGGGTGTAGCTGCGCGCGGCGGCGTCGTACTGGCCCTCGGCCTGCACCACCGGCGTGCCGGCCTGGGCATACCAGCGCTTGAACTGCGGCAGCAGGCGGGCCAGGTCGCTGCCTTCGTTGGCGTCGGCCATGGCCTGGGCAAAGTCGTCGCAGGTGACGGCCTGGCCGTCGTGGCGCTGGAAGTACAGGGCCAGGCCCTGGCGGAAGCCCTCGCGCCCCAGCAGGGTCTGCACCATGCGCACCACCTCGGCGCCCTTCTCGTAGATGGTGGTGGTGTAGAAGTTGCTGATTTCCTGGTATTCGTCGGGCCGCACCGGGTGTGCCATGGGGCCGGCGTCCTCGGGGAACTGCGCGGCGCGCAGGTTGATGACGTCCTGGATGCGCCGCACCGCGCGCGCGCTGGGCGTGCCGGCCATGTCCTGGCTGAATTCCTGGTCGCGGAACACCGTCAGGCCTTCCTTCAGGCTGAGCTGGAACCAGTCGCGGCAGGTGACGCGGTTGCCGGTCCAGTTGTGGAAGTACTCGTGGCCGATCACGCTTTCGATGGCGTCGTAGTCGGCATCGGTGGCGGTGGCGGGCTTGGCCAGCACGTACTTGGTGTTGAAGATGTTCAGGCCCTTGTTCTCCATGGCGCCGGCGTTGAAGTCGCTGGTGGCCACCACCATGAAGCGCTCCAGGTCCAGCGGCAGGCCGAAGCGCGCCTCGTCCCACAGCACCGAATGGATGAGCGCGTTCATGGCGTGCTCGGTCTTGTCCAGGTCGCCCGGGCGCACGTAGACCTGCAGCAGGTGTTCCGAGCCGGAGCGCGTGGCGATGCGCTGCTCGCGCGCCACCAGCTGGCCGGCCACCAGGGCGAACAGGTAGCTGGGCTTCTTGTGCGGATCGTGCCAGGTGGCGAAGTGGCGGCCGCCCTCCAGCTCGCCTTCGTCCACCAGGTTGCCGTTGGACAGCAGCACCGGCCAGCGGGCCTTGTCGGCGCGCAGGGTGACGGTGTAGGTCGCCATCACGTCGGGCCGGTCGAGAAAGTAGGTGATGCGGCGAAAGCCCTCGGCCTCGCACTGGGTGAAGAAGTCGCCGCCGCTCATGAACAGGCCCATGAGCTTGCTGTTCTTCTCGGGGTAGCAGGTGGTGAAGATCTCCAGCTCGAACGGCGCCGTGCCCTCGGGCAGGTTCTCCAGCACCAGGGTTTCGCCGTCCATGCGGAAGCTGCAGCCCTGGCCGCCCAGCATCACGCGCGAGAGGTTCAGCTCGTCGCCATCCAGGCGCAGCGGCTGCGGCGGCACGTCGGGGTTGCGCCGCAGCGTCATCCGGTTCAGCACCCGGGTCTTGGCGGGGTCGAGGTCGAAGGTGAGCTCGACCGCGTCGATCCAGAACGCGGGCGGGGCGTAGTCCAGTCGCCTTGTGACGGTGGCTTGTCCTTCACGCATGGTCGCTTGTACTCCAAAAACAATAGCTGCCCGCGCTTGCCCGGCAAGCGCCGCAGCCATGAAACACTTGAATGATCAGACGCCCTGCTTGAGGCTGGCCTCGATGAAGGCATCCAGGTCGCCGTCCAGCACCTTCTGCGTGTTGCTGATCTCGACGTTGGTGCGCAGGTCCTTGATGCGGCTGTTGTCCAGCACGTAGCTGCGGATCTGGTGGCCCCAGCCGACGTCGGTCTTGCTGTCCTCCAACTTTTGCTGCTCCTCGGTGCGCTTGCGCATCTCGTGGTCGTACAGGCGCGAGCGCAGGCGCTGCCAGGCGACGTCGCGGTTGCTGTGCTGGCTGCGGCTGTCCTGACACTGCACCACGATGCCGGTGGGCTCGTGCGTCAGGCGCACCGCCGAATCGGTCTTGTTCACGTGCTGGCCGCCGGCGCCGCTGGCGCGGTAGGTGTCCACGCGCACGTCGGCCGGGTTGATCTCGATCTCGATCGAGTCGTCGATCTCGGGGTAGACGAACACACTGGCAAAGCTGGTGTGGCGCCCGCCCGAGGAGTCGAAGGGCGACTTGCGCACCAGGCGGTGCACGCCGGTTTCGGTGCGCAGCAGGCCGTAGGCGTACTCGCCCTCGACGCGCACCGTGGCGCCCTTGATGCCGGCGGTGTCGCCGGGGGTTTCGTCCTCGATGTCGGTCTTGAAGCCCTTGCGCTCGGCATAGCGCAGGTACTGGCGCAGCAGCATGCTGGCCCAGTCCTGGGCCTCGGTGCCGCCGGCGCCGGCCTGGTTGTCGATGAAGGGGTTGTTGGGGTCGGCCGGCTGGTTGAACATGCGGCGGAATTCCAGCTCTTCCACCGTCTTTTCCAGCGCCTCGGCGTCGTCGGCGATGGCCTGCAGGGCGTCGTCGTCGCCCTCGTCGCGGCTCATCTCGAACAGCTCGAGGTTGTCCGACAGCTCGCTGGCCAGCTCATCCAGCGTGACCACCACGCCGTCGAGCGACTTCTTTTCCTTGCCCAGTTCCTGGGCCTTCTTGGGATCGTTCCAGACCGCTGGATCCTCCAGCGCGGCGTTCACCGTGCGCAGGCGTTCGGCTTTGCCAGCGTAGTCAAAGATACCCCCGTAGCTCGGCGGTGCGAGCAATGAGGTCTTCGATCTGGTGGCCAATCTGGTTGATGCGTTCTGCTTCCATGGGTCAGTCCTGTGGGTGGTGGCGATGCGCGCCGCAGCGGGTGTGCGCGCCGCTGGCGTGCGGGCGGCGGCATGCGGGCGCGAAAACCCTTGATTCTGGCATGGACCCCGCTTGGGTCATGGGCCAGGCGGCCCATGCCCGGCCGCGCTGTCCCGCCGGGGACTGGCCCCGGCGCCCGTGCCGCCCCAGCGGGCATACTCGTTGGCTGGCTGAAAGACGGGGCCGGCCAGGCTGGGCCGCCCGCGCCGTTGCGACGATATCGAGACCAAAGACACGAAAGGAAGTTGGAACATGGGACAGGGATTGCAGGCACTGCTGGCCTTTGCGCCGATCGCGCTGGCGGGCGTCTTGCTGGTGGGCATGCGCATGGCGGCCAGGGTGGCCATGCCGATCGTGTACGTCGTCACCGCGCTGATCGCGCTGATGGCCTGGGGCGTGAGCTTCAACCGCGTGGCCTCGGCCTCGCTGGAGGGACTGGTCATCACGGCGCAGGTGCTGTGGATCATCTTCGGCGCGCTGCTGCTGCTGAACACGCTCAAGTACTCGGGCGGCATCGGCACCATCCGCGCCGGCTTTGCCGGGCTGTCGAGTGACCGCCGCATCCAGGTGATCCTGATCGCCTGGCTGTTCGGCTGCTTCATCGAGGGCGCCTCGGGCTTCGGCACGCCGGCGGCGGTGGTGGGGCCGCTGATGGTGGCGGTGGGCTTTCCGGCGCTGGCGGCGGTGACCTTCGGGCTGATCATCCAGTCCACGCCGGTGTCCTTCGGCGCCGTGGGCACGCCCATGCTGGTGGGCGTGCAGGGCGGCCTGCAGCGCGACGCCATGACGCAGGCGCTGCAGGCGCAGGGCCACACCTGGGGCGAGTTCTTCCACCTGGTGGTGGCGCAGACGGCCATCGTGCACGCCATCTGCGGCACGCTGATCCCGCTGTTCCTGGTGATGTTCATGACGCGCTTCTTCGGCAAGAACCGCTCGTGGACCGAGGGGCTGGCGGCGGCGCCGTTCGCGCTGTTTGCGGCCTTTGCCTTCACCATTCCCTACGTGCTGTCGGCGGTCTACCTGGGCCCCGAGTTCCCGTCGATGATCGGCGGTCTGGCTGGCCTGGCCGTGGCGGTGATGGCCGCGCGTGCCGGCTTTCTGGTGCCCAGGCAGACCTGGGACTTCCCGCCCGCCGCCGACTGGCCGCGCGAGTGGGTGGGCAGCCTGCACATGGAGCTGGGCAAGGACGAAAAGCGCATGTCGCTGCTGATGGCCTGGCTGCCCTACGTGCTGCTGGCCGTGCTGCTGGTGATGACGCGCACCATCAAGCCGCTGCAGCAGGGCCTGCAAAGCGTGCAGTGGTCGGCTAGGAGCCTGCTGGGCGAGGCCGGCATCAACGGCAGCTTCCAGCCGCTGTACCTGCCCGGCGGCATTCTGGTGGTGGTGTGCCTGATCACCGTGCTGCTGCACGGCATGAAGTGGAGCGACTTCGGCAAGGCCACCCGCGAGTCGGCGCGCACGCTGGTGGGCGCGGGCTTCGTGCTGATCTTCACCGTGCCGATGGTGCGGGTGATGATCCAGTCGGGCGTGAACGTGGCCGAGCTGCCCAGCATGCCGATCGCGCTGGCGCAGTGGGTGGCGCATTCGGTGGGCGGGGCCTACCCGCTGTTCGCGCCGTCGATGGGCGCGCTGGGTGCCTTCCTGGCCGGCAGCAACACGGTGTCGAACCTGATGCTCAGCCAGTTCCAGTACAGCGTGGCGCAGGCGCTGGGCGTGAGCGGCGCCACCATGGTGGCCGTGCAGTCGGCCGGCGCCGCGGCGGGCAACATGATCGCCATCCACAACGTGGTGGCCGCATCGGCCACCGTGGGCCTGCTGGGGCGCGAGGGCGTCACGCTGCGGCGCACCATCATCCCCACCATCTACTACGTGGCACTGGCGGGCGTGCTGGCCTACGTGGCGCTGTATGTGCTGGGCCGCACGGACCCGATGATGGGGCTGACGTTCTGACGCGAGATGACTGGCGCTGGCGCGCCATGACGAATGACCCATGACAAAGCGCCGCGCGGGCAGGGCGCCTGAAACGAGAAAAGACCGCCTCGGCGGTCTTTTTTTGTGCGCTGTGGCCCTTGCTCAGGCCTCGCCCAGAAAGTCCTCCAGCAGCGCCGCGAGCGCCTGCGGCTGGTCGTGGTGCAGCATGTGGCCGGCGTCGTCGATCACGGCGCGGCGCACGTCGGGCACGGCGTTCAGCCGCTCGTGGAACTCGGCCCGCGTGAACTTGCCGCCCCACCAGCCGGCCAGGCTGTCGTCGCTGGCGTCCACCATCAGCGTGGGCGCCTGGATGGCGGCGTACAGCGCCAGCATCTCGTCGACGCGGAACAGCTGCGGGTTGACGATGCGGTGCGCCGCATCGCCCAGGATGGCGCGGCGCGTGCTGCCGTCGGGCTGCACGCGGTCTTCCGACCACTGGCGCGCCAGCCAGTCGGCCTTGGCCTGCGGCAGGCGGTGGTTGGTCTTCATCAGGCGTGCGGCCACGCCGGGCAGGTCGTCGTAGCTGCGCAGCGCCATCTCGCCGCGGTGCAGGGCCTTGATCTCGTCCAGCCACTTGGCCAGGCGCCCCGGCGCCTGCGCGGGGCGCGTGGCGGGCATGCCGTAGCCCTCCAGGTTGACCAGCCGGCGAATGCGCGCCGGGCGCGCGCCGGCGTACATCATGGCCACGTTGCCGCCCATGCTGTGGCCGACCAGGTCGACGGGGCGCTCGCCCACGTAATGATCGAGCAGGCCTTCCAGGTCGCCCAGGTAGTCGGCAAAACTGTAGTGGTCGCAGGCCGGCCCGGTGGACTGGCCGAAGCCGCGCCAGTCGGGCGCGATGATGAAGTGTTGCTCGAAGAACGCCGGCGACAGCGCATCGACCACGAACTGGTACGAGGCCGCCACGTCCATCCAGCCGTGCACCAGCACCAGCGGCGCGCCGTCCGGATCGCCCCACAGGCGGACGTGGTACTGGTGCAGGCGGATGGGGACGAACTCGCTGCGCGAGGGGCGTTGGACGGCGTACATGGCCGAAATCTTAGAAGACTGCACGCGCATGGCGCCGTCCGTTGCGCGACAGCGGGGCATGCGGGTACATCGCTGCTGCTGCATGACGGGATGGTTTTTGGTTGCAGCTTGCTGCGTCTACCAAACGGGTGCTGATGGCCGCTTTCGTTTCAGACTTCCTGGTGCGGGGTTTACCCGAATGCCCGCGCCGCTGATGCCTCGCATCAGAAACAATGATTGGCGCCACGCACAGGCTGCGGCTAGAGTGGGCCGCACCCACTTCATCCATAACGATTCACCAGGAGACAAACGCATGCGCCTTCATCGACAAGCCCTGACGCTCTTGCTGCTGGCGGCCGGCGTGGCCGCGCAGGCGGGCACCGTGACGGTGCTCACATCGTTTCCCAAGGAGCTGACCACCGCCTACCAGAAGGCCTTCGAGGCCAAGAACCCCGGCATCAAGGTCGAGATCCTGAACAAGAACACGGTGGCCGCCATTGCCTACGTGCGCGAGCTGCCCGAAGGTCAGCGCCCCGACGTGATGTGGGCCTCGGCGCCTGACGCCTTCGAGGTGCTGGCGCGCAACAAGCTGCTGCAGGCCGCACCCGACACCAAAAACGCGGCTGCGCCGGCAAAAATAGGCAACTACCCGCTGAACGATCCGGCTGGCCTCTACTACGGCCAGGCACTGGCCGGTTACGGCATCATGTGGAACACGCGCTACCTGGCCGCCAACAAGCTGACGGCGCCCAAGGAGTGGAAGGACCTGACCCGGCCCGAATACTTCGGCCACGTCGCCATCTCGTCGCCCTCGCGCTCGGGCACCACCCAGCTCACCGTCGAGACAATTCTGCAGGGCGAGGGCTGGGACAAGAGCTGGGCTCAGTTGCTGGAGATGATGGGCAACGCCGCCGCCGTGACCGACCGCAGCTTCGCCGTCCCCGATGGCGTGAACAACGGCCAGTACGGCATCGGCATCGTGATCGACTTTTTTGGCCTGGCGGGCAAGTTCTCGGGCTTTCCGGTGGACTTCGTCTACCCCAGCATGACGGCCGTGGTGCCGGCCAACATCGCCCTGATCGCCGGCGGCAAGAATGCCGAGGAGGCCAAGAAGTTCATGGCCTTCACCATGTCCGCCGACGGGCAGCAGTTGCTGTTCGATCCCAAGATCAGCCGCCTGCCGATCCTGCCCTACAGCCAGCTCAAGGCGCCGGCCGGCTACCCCGACCCGCAGGAAGTCGCCAAGCGTGCCAAGGTGCAGTTCGACGCCAAGCTGTCCGGAGCGCGCTACCAGGTGGTGACCAGCCTGTTCGACCAGATGGTGACCTTTCGCCTGAAGGAGTTGCAGGCCGCCACCAAGGCCATTCACGATGCCGAGAAGGCCCTCAAGGCCAAGCCCAACGCGCGCGGCAGCGATCTGGTGAAACAGGCCCGCAACCTGGCCTACACCCCGCTGGTGGGCAGCGAGAACGTGAAGAACGAGGAGTTCCTGGAACTGTTCCGCAAGAGCCGGCGCGACGTGGAAGTCTCCAAGCAGCTCTCGGGCCAGGAGCAACTGTGGGCCAACAAGGCGCGCGAGAACTACGCCCGCGCCCAGCAGCTGGCCAACGAGGCGCGCGGCCTGGCCAAGTGAGTGACCTTGGCGTCGCCCACTGACGGCATGCACCCATCGGCGCCGGGTGTAAACCCCGGGGCCGACGCTTTCCACCTCAGCGACCCGCACCCATGTCCACACTTGCAGCGGCCTCCGCCACGCCACCTTTGCCCGTGCGCGCCCGCCAGCGATCCGCTGGCTGGGGCGTGTGGCTCGCCTTCGGGCTGATCGCGGCCTTTCTGCTCACCTTTCTGATCGTGCCGATCGGGCTGGTGGTCTACACCGCGTTCGTCGACGAGTCCAACCAGTTCACCCTCGGGCACTTCGCCAACTTCTTTGGCCAGACGGTCTTCGTCGAGTCCTTTCTCAACAGCCTGATGGTGGCGCTGGCCAGCGTGGCCGTGGCCACCGTCATCGCCGTGCCGCTGGCCTACCTCACGGTTCGTTTCGAGTTCCGCGGCGCGCTGCTGATCCAGACGCTGGGCGTGCTGCCGTTGATCATGCCGCCCTTCGTCGGCGCGGTGGCCATGCAGCTCATCTTCGGGCGCAACGGCTCGGTCAACCAGCTGCTGAACGACTGGTTCGGCTTCACCGTGCCGATCATGGACGGGCTGATCGGCGTGACCTTCGTCGAGAGCATCCACTACTTCCCGTTCATCCTGCTCAACCTGGTGGCCGCCATGCGCAACATCGACGGCGCCATGGAAGAGTCGGCGCTGAACCTGGGTGCGCGCGGCTGGCGGCTGTTCAGGCGCATCGTGTTCCCGCTGGCCATGCCGGGTTACCTGGCCGGTGCCACGCTGGTGTTCGTGAAGGTGTTCGACGACCTGGGAACGCCGCTGGTGATGGGCGTGACCAACATGCTGGCGCCGCAGGCCTACCTGCGCATCACCTCGGTGGGCATCGACGATCCGCAGGGCTACGTCATCAGCGTGATCATGATCGCGTTCTCCATCCTGGCGCTCGGGCTGGCGGCGCGGGTGATGAAGGGCAAGGACTATTCCACGCTGCAAAAGGGCGGCACCTCGCTGCAGCGTCGGCGCCTCTCGGGCTGGGAGGCGGTGCTGGCCTACGGCTGGATCGGGCTGGTGCTGCTGGTCAGCCTGGCGCCGCATTTCGGCATCCTGCTGATGTCGTTCGCCAAGGTGTGGAGCTTCTCGGTGCTGCCCGACGCCTACACGCTGGAGCACTACGCCACCGTGTTCACCGACGCGCGCGGCATGATGGCCAACACGCTGCTTTACTGCGTGCTGGCGGCCGGGCTGGACGTGGTCATCGGCACCGCCATCGCCTACCTGATCCTGCGCACCAACCTGCCGGGCCGCCGCTGGCTCGACTACATGGCCTCGGCCGCGCTGGCCATTCCGGGGCTGGTGCTGGCCATCGGCTACCTGCGCCTGTTCAAGGGCGTCAACCTGCCGTTCACCGACACGCCGGTGGTCACCACCTGGGTGCTGATCATGCTGGCCTACGCCGTGCGGCGCCTGCCGTATGCGCTGCGCTCGTGCATGGCGGCGCTGCAGCAGGTGCACGTGTCGCTGGAGGAGGCGGCGCAAAGCCTGGGCGCCACGCGCGCCAGCACCATCCGGCGCGTGGTGGTGCCGCTGATGATGGGCGGCATGCTGGCCGGCTTCGTCACCAGCTTCATCACCGCGGCGGTGGAGCTGTCGGCCACCATCCTGCTGGCCTCGGCGCAAAGCCAGGCGCCGATGAGCTACGGCATCTACCTGTACATGCAGAGCATCGCCGGGCGCGGGCCAGGCGCGGCGCTGGCGGTGCTGGCGGTGATCGTGGTGGCGGTGGGCACCTACCTGTCGCACCGCTTCGTCGAGCGCTCGCGCGCCACCGTCGAGTCGGCCCGGGTTTGAAGGACTACACGCATGCAAGCACTGCACAAGGTGTCGCTGGAGGCACGCCACATTTCCCTGAGCTACGGCAGCAACGAGGTGCTGCGCGACGTGAACCTGCGGGTGGAGCCGGGCGAGTTCTTCGCCCTGCTGGGTCCCTCGGGCTCGGGCAAGTCCACGCTGCTGCGGTTGATCGCCGGCTTCAACCAGCACCAGCGCGGCGAACTGTTGGTGGATGGCAAGGACATCACCGGCGTGCCGCCACACGCGCGCAACGTCGGCATGGTGTTCCAGAACTACGCGCTGTGGCCGCACATGACCGTGTGGGACAACGTGGCCTTCGGCCTGGTGGAGCGGCGCGAGTCGCGCGACGCTATCCGCCGCAAGGTGGGCGAGGTGCTGGCCCTCGTGGGCCTGGCCGACTACGGCCAGCGCCGGCCGGCACAGCTGTCGGGCGGCCAGCAGCAGCGCGTGGCGCTGGCGCGCACGGTGGTGATCGAGCCCAAGCTGCTGCTGCTGGACGAGCCGCTGTCCAACCTCGACAAGCAACTGCGCGTGCAGATGCGCGAAGAGCTGAAGAACCTGCAGCGCAAGCTGGGCCTGACGACCATCTTCGTCACCCACGACCAGGAAGAAGCCATGACCACCGCCGACCGCATGGCCGTGCTCGACAAGGGCGTGCTGCAGCAGGTGGGCTCGGCCTCGGGCCTGTACGACTACCCGGCCAACCGCTTCGTGGCGGGCTTCGTCGGCACGGCCAACCTGCTGGACGGGCAGGTGACGGCGGTGAACGGCGAAACCGTCGGCTTCCGGGCCGATGGGCTGGGCGATCTGACCCTGCCGCGCCCGCCCGAGGCGCCCGTCGTCGGCCCGGCCGTGCTGGCGTTTCGCCCGCACCAGGTCAGCATCCGCGTGCGCGACGAGCAAACCGACGCGTCGCGCCTGTGGCTGGACGGCGTGGTGGAAAGCGCCGAGTTCCTGGGCGAGTTCTCGCGCTACCGCGTGCGCGCCGGCGAGGTGGCGCTGGTCACCGACCAGCCGCACTACGCGGGCGTGCCGCTGTTTCCCACCGGCGCGCAGGTGCGTCTGGG
>JAEXBL010000488.1 GCA_023394015.1 Pseudomonadota bacterium
GACGTGACCAGGGGCACCGAGGACATCAGGCTGGCGGGAATCAGGCCGCCCACCGCCGAGAACACCAGGCACAGAGCCAGCGCCATGCCCGGGCCCAGCACGGGCAGAAAGATGCCCAGGCCACAAAGGGCCATCGCGATCGCGGCACCCGTCACCAGCACCTGCCGGCTCGTCTTCTCCAGCAGCACTCCGGCGGACAGGTTGCCGGCGATGTTGGCGGCGCAGGCCACGGCGGCCAGCAGGCCCACGGTCTCTTCGCTCGCCTGAAGGCGCTGCTGCAGCAGAATCGGCAGAAAGCTGAACAGCGCAAAGAACATCAGGCTGTACAGCAGAAAGGTCGCGGCCATGGCAAGCGGCGGAGCGCGCCAGACCTCGACCAGGCGAGCCGGTCGATGCAGCATGCCGGCATGGACCGGCCCGCGTGGCACCGTCCACGCCACCATCGCCGCGAGCAGACCCGCTGCCAGCGCCGCGGTGACCCACAGGCTTCGCCAGTCGCTGAACCACGGGCCGGTGAGCATGGCCAGGGCCATGCCCGCGGGCATGAAGCAACTCCACAAGATCAGCGCGCTGCGCTGATTATCGGGATGCGCCACGCGCGCCAGCACCGTGGGTCCCGCCACCGTGATCAGCAGAAAGCCCAGGCCTACCACGGCCCGGGTCGCCAGCAGCACGTCAAAGCGGCTGGTGAGCACGGCCATCGCCCCACCAGCGCCGTGGCCAGCAGGCCCAGGATCAGCATGCGGCGGTCGCCGGCACGGGCCACCACCGAGCCTGCCGCCAAGCCCCCCAGTGCGCCCAGCACGGCGAAGGTGGCGCCCAGGCCGCCCAGCCTGCCCAGGCCCAGCCCGAGTTCGGACTGCAGCTGGGGCGCGGCAATGGCCACCTTGCCCAGGTGAAAGGCCGAGGCCACCCCGGCGGCCACCACCACCCACACGGCACGCCAGTCGGTGCGTGCGGATGAGGAGACGAGACTGCTCACGCGGGCACCACCGATCGGGGTTGCGCCTGCGCGTGCGACAGCGCGAGCGCCCTGGCCACCCGCGCCACGTGGCTGCCCTGGTAGCGGGCGGCCTCGATCTCGTTGGGGCTGGGCAGGCGGTCGCCGCCTTGCCCGTCTTCGGCCAGGGTGCTTGCGCCATAGGGCGAGCCGCCGGTGATCTCGTCCATGCGCATCTGGCCCTTGAAGCTGTAGGGCAGGCCCACGATCACCATGCCCAGGTGCAGGAGCACGGTGTGCGTGGCCAGGATGGTGGATTCCTGCCCGCCGTGCTGGCTGCCGGTGGAGGTGAAGACGCTGCCGACCTTGCCCACCAGCGCATCCCTGGCCCACAGGCCGCCGGCCTGGTCGAGGAAGTTCTTCATCTGCGCGGCCATGTTGCCAAAGCGGGTCGGCGTGCCCAGCACGATGGCGTCGTACGCGGCCAGCTCCTCGACCGTGGCCACCGGGTCGCTTGGCGCCGCTTGGTAGCCGGCCTTGCGGGCAACGGATTCCGGCACCAGCTCGGGCACGCGCTTGACCGAGGCCTCGGCGCCCGCGTGGCGCGCCCCTTCGGCCACCGCTGTGGCCATGGACGCCGTGTGGCCGTAGGAAGAGTAGTAGAGAACAAGAACTTTCGTCATGGCGCAATCGCCTCCGATGTGGGTAGGCAAGCAAGTATCGGGAGGCGAACCGATCTGCGGAAGCCACAATGTTTCGATACTTTCGATCAAGGAAAAAGATCAATGCTCGACGCCCTGACCCTCGATCAGATACGCATGTTCGTGGCCGTGGCCGAAGCGGGCAGCTTTCGCGCCGGGGCCACGCGACTGCGGCGCGCCCAGTCGGCCGTGAGCCATGCGATCGCCAACCTGGAGCAGCAGCTCGATGTCAGCCTCTTCGATCGCAGCGGCCATCGGCCCAGGATCACGGCGGCCGGCCAGGCCTTGCTGGAAGACGCACGCACCGTGCTGCTCAAGGTCGATTTCATGCGCGCACGCGCACGCGGCCTGGGCGAAGGCGTGGAAATCGAGCTGGCGCTGATGGTGGATACGCTGTACCCGCTGCCGGTGGTGGCCGCGGCGCTGAAGGACATGCGCGAGGCCCTGCCGGCGGTGCGCTTGCACCTGGCGGTGGCGCCCCTGGGCGGTCCGCTGCAGGCACTGCGCGACAAGCGCTGCGACCTGGCCATCATGGCCGGCGAGGACTTCCTCGATCCGCGCATCGAGACCGAAGCGCTGCAGGCGGTGCCCATCGTGGCGGTGGCCGCCGCCACCCATCCCTTGGCAGGACGGAACAAGACGCTTACCAGCGCCGAGCTGGCCGATCACCTGCAGATCGTGCTCGAGGACCCGACATCGCTGTCCGAGGGGCGTGACTTCGGCGTGCTGTCACCCCAGACGCTGCGGGTGGGTACACAGGACGCCAAACGCGCCCTGATCGTGGGCGGCGTCGGTTGGGGTCGTCTGCCCCGATGGGCGATCGAGCGCGAACTGGCCGACCAGCAACTCGTGCCCCTGGCGGCCACGGCCCTGGGTCCGCGGGGCGTTGCGCACGCGCAGACCTACCTGGCGCACCGCACCGATCGCGCTTTCGGCGTGGCCGCCACCACGTTTCGCCAAGCCTTGCTGCGCCATGCGGGCGGGGCATGAACACGCTGGCACAGTGGGCCAAGAGCAAGGGCATCGCCCTGCAGCACATCCAACCGGGCAAGCCCACCCAGAACGCCTATACCGAACGACTCAGGCAGACCTGTCGCACCGGGGTGACCGATTCCTCCGTCGCAGCGGGTTTTTTCTTGGGGCGGCCGATCTGGCGGATGTGGGCGTTCAGATGCCCAGCAGCCGGCACAGCGCCAGCATGTCGGGCGCGGTCGCGTGGGGGTGGCCGTCGATCGACTCGGGCCAGGCCTCGGCGCTGCGGTTGATCCAGGCCAGTTGCATCCCGGCGGCCAGGGCGCCGGCCCCGTCCAGGTGGGCGTCGTCGCCGACGTGCAGCACGGCGTGCTCGGGCACGCCGGCGGCTCGCGCGGCGGCGCTGAAGATGCGGCGGTCGGGCTTGCCGACGCCAACCTGGGCGGCGCTGATGGTGGCACGGAAATGCCGGCCGATGCCGATGTGGTGCACGTCGGCGTTGCCGTT
Source organism: Pseudomonadota bacterium (assembly GCA_023394015.1). GTDB lineage: Bacteria > Pseudomonadota > Gammaproteobacteria > Burkholderiales > Burkholderiaceae_C > Ottowia. The sequence goes on from JAEXBL010000488.1 coordinate 3,121, forward strand.
GGACAGCGCGACGACGGGAAAGCGCTCGGCGAGGGCGGCCAGTGCCGGCAGCGCGTCGTCGAACAGCGTGACCTGCTGGCGCGCCGCATAGAACACCTCGAACGCCGGCTCGGCCAGCGCCGGGTCGTCGCCGGCCCACTGCAGCAACTGGCGGATGGCCTCGCGCCGGACGACGGCCAGGTCATGCGCCTGCTCGGGCCGCGCTGCCAGCGCCTGCCGGCGCGCGCGCTGCGCCGTGTCCTGGTCGCGCGCCAGGGCGGCGGTGCGCGGCGCGTGGGCGTCCAGCCAGTCGCGCAGCAAGTCTTCGGCGCGGTGGATGGTCGGCCAGACCGGCCACAGCGTGTCGTCCAGATCGAGCGTGATGGCGCGGATGCGGGCCACGTCGAGCAAGGGCGGCTTCATGGGCGCAGGCGGTGATCGATGGGCATGACCGAGAATAGCGCATGCGTTTCTTACCCGAACCCGCGCACCGGCACGAGCAGCCGGCGCGCACCGGCGTGCTGCTGTGCAACCTGGGCACGCCCGACGAGCCCACCGCGGCGGCCACGCGCCGCTACCTGGCCGAGTTTCTGGGCGATCCGCGCGTGGTGGAGATTCCGCCCGTGGCCTGGAAGCCGATCCTGCACGGCCTGATCCTGCGCACGCGGCCGGCGCAGTCGGCCGCCAAGTACCAGGCCATCTGGACGCCCGAGGGCTCGCCGCTGATGGTGTGGAGCCGCAAGCAGGCGGTGATGCTGCGCGGCTACCTGGGCGAGCGCGGGCACGACGTGAGCGTGCGGCTGGCGATGCGCTACGGCAATCCGTCGATTGCCTCGCAACTGGACGAGCTGAAGCGCCGTGGCTGCACGCGCATTCTGGTGGTGCCGCTGTACCCGCAGTATTCGGGCACCACCACGGCCAGCGTGATCGACGCCGTGGGCGCCTGGGCGCGCCGGGTGCGGCACGTGCCCGAGCTGCGCTTCGTCAACCGCTTTCACGATGATCCCGGTTACATCCGCGCGCTGACGCGCGTGGTGCACCAGCACTGGCAGGCGCATGGCCGGCCCGACAAGCTGGTGATGAGCTTTCACGGCGTGCCCGAGCGCACGCTGACGCTGGGCGACCCCTACCACTGCGAATGCCTGAAGACCGGACGCCTGCTGGCCGAGCGGCTGGCGCTGAAGGACGGCGAGTGGGTGCTGAGCTTTCAGTCGCGCTTCGGCAAGGCCAAGTGGCTGGAGCCGGCCACGCAGACGGTGCTGGAGCAACTGGGCCGCGCCGGCACGCCGCGCGTGGACGTGGTCTGCCCCGGCTTCGTGGCCGACTGCCTGGAGACGCTGGAAGAAATCGCCATCGAGGGGCAGGCGGCCTTCAAGGCCGCCGGCGGGCAGGCGTTTCACTACGTGCCCTGCCTGAACGACCACCCGACCTGGATGGCGGCGCTGGCCGAGATCGTGCAGGACCACCTGCAGGGCTGGCCGACGCACGCCGCGGCCGATGGCGCCGAGGCCGCCGCCACCCGCCAGCGCGCGCTGGCGGCCGGGGCAAAA
>JAEXBL010000087.1 GCA_023394015.1 Pseudomonadota bacterium
CCCTGGCGCTGGGCCACGCGCGCGGCGGTGATGGTCGCGCCCACCGAGCGGCGCGAGCGCTCCACCATCGCGGCGCTCCACGGAAAGCCGATCTCGCGCTGCGCCCGCGCATCCAGCGTGCCCTGGGCCACGGCGGCGATGTAGCCAGGCGTGTGCGCCAGCGCCAGCTCGGCATCGCTGGCCGGCTCGGCCTGGGCCAGCACCAGTTCGGGCCGCTCGGCCGCCAGCCGGTCGCGCAGGCGGGCGTACTTGCCCATCGGAAAGCGGTGGCCCGGCGGCAGCGGCAGCACGAACTGGGTCGAGTAAAAGGCTTGCATGGCGGCGCGCCGAGTGTCCCACGCGCGGGCCGCGGCCCCGGCGGCGGGCCATTTAGAAAGCGCCGTCTAAAAACCCGGCAAAGCACCCAAACGACTTGCAATCACCGTACAAACCCTTAAAATTCAGGCCATGCTGCACTGCAACATAAGAAGTGGTTCCAGAAGCAGCTAATCAAGAATGTTCCTATCCACCTTTGTCCAGGAGAGACTGATGCTGACACCCGAACAACTCGTTGCTTCCCAGAAAGCCAACATGGAAACCCTGTACGGCCTGACCGCCAAAGCCTTCGAAGGCGTCGAGAAGCTGGTCGAGCTGAACCTGCAAGCCACCAAGGCCGCCCTGGCCGAGTCGGCCGAGCACACGCAAGCCGTGCTGTCCGTGAAGGACGCCCAGGAGCTGATCTCCCTGCAGGCCAGCCTGTTCCAGCCCCTGGCCGAGAAGGCCGCCGCCTACAGCCGCCACCTGTACGACATCGCCTCGGGCACCAGCACCGAGTTCAGCAAGGCCTTCGAAGGCAAGCTGGCCGAAGGCCAGGCCCAGTTCGCCGCCCTGGTGGACAACGCTGCCAAGAACGCCCCCGCCGGCTCCGAGACCGCCGTCGCCATGATGAAGAGCGCCGTGGCTGCCGCCAACAACGCCTTCGAGTCGGTGCAAAAGGCTGTCAAGCAGGCTTCCGACGTGGCCGAGGCCAACTTCAACGCCGTGACCACCAGCGCCACGCAGGCCGCCAAGAGCGCCGGCGCCGCTGCCAAGAAGCGTTAATTCGCTCGGTCACGCAAGCAAAAAGGCGCCCTGCCCAGGCAGGCGCCATCTGCACAGGCACTTTGCCCGCCCTGCGGGGCCGGCAAAGTCGCCAGAGCCAAGCCGGTGCCCCGGCGCAGGTTTGGCTCTGGTGAAGCAAGACACCGCACGCTTGTCTCCTCGGGTTCTTTCGATACCGCAAGGTTCAGGGACCCCTTCAAGGGCTGATCGCAAGATCAGCCCTTTTTTTGTGACCTGCCACCCTCGCCTTCGGCGCTGGCGCTGATACCAAGTTGACTTCAAAGAAATAAAAGCCATTCACCGCAGAGACGCAGAGAACGCAGAGCACACGCAGAGAAAAACTTGGATTCTGGCTCTGCGAACCTCGGCGCCCTCTGCGTCTCTGCGGTGAAGACAACGCCTCCAAGACAGAGGAACCTCTGCATCGTTGCTAGCGGTTCGGTATGAGGAGTCCGTGCCAGACAGGCCACACGCTGTCGCCCGCGCTGCTCTGGCACTCACGCGGTGCCGCCGTGCGTGTGATGGATGGGCAAGCGTGGCTCCTCGGAGTGGCTTGCATCCGCTGCCTCGTTCCCCAGTAGCTGCGATTCTGTTGCGCCAGATCAACATTTCATATTGAGACCCATTCTCATTAACGTTATCATTGGCTGATTCGAATTCATCCATCCAAGGAACGCACAGCATGAAAAAGCAATTGGTCGCCGCGGCCGCACTGGCCGCCTTGTGGGGGGGCGCCGCGCAGGCCCAGGAGCTGAACCTGTACTCGGCCCGCCACAACGCCACCGACGAGGCGCTGTACAACGACTTCACCAAGGCCACCGGCATCAAGATCAACCGCGTCGATGCCGACGACGCCGGCATCATCGCCCGCCTGAAGGCTGAAGGCGCCAGTTCGCCGGCCGACGTGATCCTGCTGGTCGATGCCTCCCGCCTGTGGCGCGGCGAGCAGGACGGCCTGTTCCTGCCGGTCCGCTCGAAAGCCCTCGAAGACGCCATCCCCGCCAGCCTGCGCGCCACGCCGGTGGCCGATGGCGGCATTCCCTGGTTCGGCTTCTCCACCCGCGCGCGCGTGGTGGTGTACGACAAGGCCAAGGTCCAGCCCGAGGACGTGGACACCTACGAGGAGTTGGGCGATGCCAAGAACAAGGGCCGGCTGTGCATCCGCAGCGGCTCGCACCCCTACAACCTGAGCCTGTTCGGCGCCGTGACCGAGCACCTGGGCGAGCAGAAGGCCGAGGCCTGGCTCAAGGGCCTGGTGGCCAACATGGCGCGCTCGCCCAAGGGCGGCGACACCGACCAGATCAAGGCCGTGGCCAGCGGCGAATGCCAGATCGCCGTCACCAACAGCTATTACCTGGCGCGGCTGATGCGCTCGGCCAAGCCCGAGGATCGCGCCGTGGCCGAGAAAGTGGGCGTGGTGTTCCCCAACCAGGGCAGCTGGGGCACGCACGTCAACATCGCCGGCGCCGCCGTGGCGCGCCACAGCAAGAACCCGGCCAACGCCATCAAGTTCCTGGAGTACCTGGCCAGCCCCTCGGCGCAGAACTACTTTGCCAACGGCAACAACGAGTGGCCGGTGGCCAAGGGCGTGGTCACCGACAACCCCGCGCTGCGGGCCATGACCGGCAACGGCCAGTTCAAGAGCGAGACCATCCCCATCAGCGCCGTCGGCGCCAACCAGGTCAAGGTGCAGCAGATGCTGGACGGGGTGGGCTTCAAGTAAAGCCTGCCGCACGGTGCGGGCGCTGGCGCCGCTGCGCCGGCGTGGCCCGCCAGGAGCTTCGCATGAACCCCATCCACCGGCGCCCGCGCGGCGCCCTGCCCGCTGCTGCCCGCGCGCTGGCCAGCACGGCCCTGCTGGCCCTCGCCGCCTGCGGCAGCGGCGAGGGCCAGACACCGTCCCCGCTGTCGCCCGAGGCCGCCCTGGGCGAGAAAATCGTCCACGACCGCACGCTGTCGGCCTCGGGCCAGCAATCCTGCGCCAGCTGCCACGACGCCGCCTTCGGCCACGGCGCGCCGAATGCGCTGGCCAGCCAGTTGGGCGGCCCGGGGCTGGACCTGCAAGGCACGCGCACCGCACCCAGCCTGCGCTACCTGGCCAGCAACACCGCCTTCCACTTCGACGACGAAGACACGCCCACGGGCGGCTTCTTCTGGGACGGCCGCGCGCCCTCGCTCGCTGCGCAGGCCCAGGGCCCGTTCCTCAACCCGGTGGAGATGGCCAACCCCAGCCCGGCGGCCGTGGTGGCCAAGCTGGCCGGGGCGCCCTACGCCGCCGAGTTCGTGCGCCTGTACGGCCAGGACATCCTGCAGCACCCGCAGGCCGCCTTCGAGCGCATGGCGCAGGCGCTGGAAACCTACCAGCGCGAAGACCCGGCCTTCCAGCCCTTCTCCAGCAAGTACGACGCCGTGCTGCGCGGCGAAGCCCGGCTGTCGGCGCAGGAGGCGCGCGGCCTGCAGTGGTTCAAGAGCGCCGACAAGGGCAATTGCGCCGCCTGCCACCCGGCCGACAAGGGCGCCGACGGCAGCCACCCGCTGTTCACCGACTTCACCTACGACAACCTGGGCCTGCCCCGCAACCCCGAGCTGCCGGCCAACCGCGACCCGGCCTTCTTCGACCTCGGCCTGTGCGCCCGCGAGGGCGGCGACCTGCTGGCACGCACCGAGCTGTGCGGCGCCTTCAAGGTGCCCAGCCTGCGCAACGTGGCCTTGCGCCAGGCGCTGTTCCACAACGGCTACTTCAAGGACTTGCGCGAGGCGGTGCTGTTCTACGTGCAACGCGACACCCACCCCGAGAAGTGGTACCCGCGCCGGGCCGATGGCAGCGTGCACAAGTTCGACGACCTGCCGCCGGCCCACCACGCCAACGTCAACACCGACGAAGTGCCCTACGACCGCCAGCCGGGCGACACGCCGGCGCTGACCGATGCCGAGGTGGACGACGTGGTGGCCTTTCTGAAGACCCTGACCGACGGCTACCAGGCGCCTCCGTCGGGCCAGCCCGATTGAAACCGCGCCGGCCGGGCGCCAGGCGGGCTCAGGGCTGCAGCCGGATCAGGCGCCCCTGCGGGCTGTCGGTGACCACGTAGAGCAGCCCGTCCGGCCCCTGGCGCACGTCGCGGATGCGCTGGCCCACGTCCTCAAGCAGCTTGTGCTCGGCCACCACCCGGCCGTCCTTCAGTTCCAGCCGGGCCAGGTACTGGAATTTCAGCGAACCGACGAACAGGTTGCCCTGCCAGGTGGGGCCATAGCGCCCGCTGCTCAGGAAGGCCATGCCCGAGGGCGCGATCGACGGCGTCCAGTGGTGCAGCGGCGGCGCCATGCCGGGGGCGTGGCTCCGGCCGGTGCCAATCTTGCTGCCGTCGTAGTTGACGCCAAAGCTCACCTGCGGCCAGCCGTGGTTCTGGCCCGGCTCGGGCAGGTTGATCTCGTCGCCGCCCTGCGCGCCGTGCTCATGCGTCCACAGGCGCCCGTCCGGCCCCAGCGTGGCGCCCTGCACGTTGCGGTGGCCGTAGCTCCAGATCTCGGGCAAGGCGCCGGCTTGGCCGACGAAGGGGTTGTCTTTCGGCACGCTGCCGTCCTTGCCCACGCGCACGATCTTGCCGTGGTGGTTGTCCAGGGTTTGCGCGTCGTCGCGGCGCGAGAAGCGGTCACCCAGGGTCAGATACAGCGTGCCGTCCGGCTTGCCATCCACCCGCCGCTCGACGATGCGGCAGCCAAAGTGCAGGCGGCTGCTGAACTTCGGCTGCTGGCTGAACAGCAGCTTCACGTCTTCCAGCCGCCTGGCGTCGTCCGACAGGCGCGCCCGCGCCAGCGCCGTGCTGTTGGTGCTGCCCTTGCCCGGCTCGCTGAAGCAGAAGTAGATGCTGCGGTTGCGGGCAAAGTCCGAATCGGTGATGACGTCCAGCAACCCGCCCTGCCCGCCCGCCGCCACCTCGGGCAGGCCGGCCACGGGCGGCTGCAGGCTGCCGTCGGGCGCCACCACGCGCAGGCGGCCGGGCCGCTCGGTCACCAAAAAGTGCCCATCGGGCAAAAAGGCCACCGCCCACGGGTGCTGCAGGCCGCTGGCCACGGTCTGCGCCTTGGGCGCCTGGGCCAGGGCGGGCGCCGCGCCAAGGCCCCAGGCCAGCAGCAGCAGGCCGGCCTTGGCGGCGGCCTGCGCCGAATCCATCCATGTTGAACGCATGTGTCACCTCTCCTGGCGGTCCATCCGCCGCGCCAGCATCAACCGCACCGCATCGGCCAATGCATGGAAGCGTTTTACCCAAGCTGGCCCGATCCCGCCAGCCGCGCCGGGCCTGGGCTGGCCTTCTCGGGACAAACCCTTGAAAATCGAACGCCATCGCAGTACAAGCCCGCGGCGTCTTGTCCTACACTACGCCGGTTACCCCGAACGGGGTAGTTGTTGATACCAAAGCGTGCGCCGCCAGCCTTCTTGGGTTGCATCGCACGCCGCCGGGCTGGACCGCTGGCCCCTTGTTTTGCCCGGTCAGACCCGCCACACAGATCAGGTTCATGTCGAAGAAAGCACTTGCCACGCTGACTCTGCTTGCCGCCGCCGGCCTGCCCACCGCCCACGCCACGCCGGGGCAGGACGAACTGGAAAAATTCCTGCAGCAAAAGGGCATGATGGCCCGGCTGGGCGACTCCATCCACCACGCCACCGACCGCGCCACCGAGTTGGTGATGACCGCCATGGGCTCGCTGGGCGTGCCGTACCGACTGGGTGGCACCTCGGCCGAGACGGGCTTCGACTGCAGCGGCTTCGTGCGCGCCATGGTCCAGCAGACGGTAGGCCTGATGCTGCCGCGCACCGCCGCCGAGCAAGCCAAGGCCACCACCAGGATCAAGAAGGACGAGCTGAAGCCCGGCGACCTGGTGTTCTTCAACACCTTGCGCCGCAGCAACAGCCATGTGGGCATCTACATGGGTGAAGGCAAGTTCATTCATTCGCCGCGCAGCGGCGCGCACGTGCGGGTGGAGAACATGAACGTGCGCTACTGGCAAACCCGCTTCGATGGCGCACGCCGCGTGCTGACCAACGAGGGCGCGACGACCACCACCGCCGCCCTCCCGCGCGTGATCAACCGCGACTCGCCCGCGCCCACCACCGTGCGCCTGGGCGGCAGCTTCGGCCAGTCGAACAGCCTGGCCTCGCCCGACACACTGGCGGAACTGCCCGCCAGCGGCGACAGCATCTGAGGCGCGGCACGCCGCCTGCGCCTGCAACGGTTTTACCTCCTCCAAAGGTAAGGGGCCCGCAAGGGCCCTCTTTTTTGGCCGGCGCCCTGGGCCGCCGCACGCTAGTCGTCGCCGGTCTCCAGGCCCGGGAACAGCAGCTCGGTGAAGCCGAAGCGCGTGAAATCGCGCACCCGCATGGGGTACAGCTTGCCGATCAGGTGGTCGCACTCGTGCTGCACCACGCGGGCGTGAAAGCCCTCGGCCTCGCGCTCGATGGGCGCGCCCTGCGGATCGAACCCGCTGTAGCGGATGCGGCGCCAGCGCGGCACCACCGCGCGCAGGCCGGGTACCGACAGGCAGCCTTCCCAGCCCTCTTCCTCCTCGTCCGACAGCGGCGTGATCACCGGGTTGCGCAGCACCGTGGACGGCACCGGCGGTGCCTCCGGGTAGCGCGGGTTGACGGCGCCGCTGCCGAAGACCACCACCTGCAGGTCGACGCCGATCTGCGGCGCCGCCAAGCCGGCGCCATCGGCCGCGTGCATGGTGTCGAACAGGTCGCGCACCAGCCGGTGCAGCTCGTCGGTGCCGAAAGCGCGCACCGGCTGAGCGATGCGCAGCAGGCGCGCATCGCCCATCTTCAGAATCTCCTGGATCGCCATGGCCCGATCATCGGGCATTCAGCGCCGCATCAGGGCCGGCGGTTGACGCCCTCGCGCCCGCCGCGAAAGGCACCGCCGCGCCCGCCATCGAAACCGCGACCGGGCGGGCGCCCGTGCCAATGCGAGCCCCCGGGCCGACGATGACCATGCCAGTGCCGCCCGCCCGAGCCACCCCAGATGCCGATCGACACCGCCGGCCCCCAATACGGCCGGTAGCCCGGCGCGTGGTAATAGCCGGGATACACCGGCGCGCCGTAGTACACGCTGCCGCCATAGGGCGCGTAGACCGTGCTCGAGTACACCACCGGCGCGCCGATCTCGTAGGGATCGGCCGGCGCCACCACGCAGCCGCCCAGCAAGGCCAAGGCGGCCGCCGCCGCACCCAGCGCCACGCACCGCTTCAGGGAAGATGAACATTCGACTGCCATGTCCGCTGCTCCTGTCAGGCTTGAACCATCCGGGCAGCCAGGCTGCCCGCCACGCCATGTTACGCCGCCCGTGTAAAGCGCGCTGCGGCGGCCCAAGCCTCGCTGGCTGTCCGCATGAACGAGCGTCAACCCGCCAGCCAGGCCGCGCCGCGCACGCCCGACGAATCGCCGTGGCGCGCCGGGTGCAACGCGGTGCGCACGCTGTCGCTGAACACGTGGGGCGCCCACAGGCGCGGCACCATGGCGTACAACTCGGTCACGTTGCTCATGCCGCCGCCCAGCACGATCACGTCCGGGTCCAGCAGGTTGATGACCTGCGCCAGCGCGCGGGCCAGGCGGGCGGCGTAGCGCTCGATGCTGGCGCGCGCCGACGCATCGCCGGCGCGCATGGCGGCCACGATCTGCGCCGCATCCAGCCACTGCCCCGCCTGCGCCGCGTGGTCGGCCGCCAGCGCGGGGCCGGAGAGCCAAGTTTCGATGCAGTCCACGCGCCCGCACCAACAGGCGCGCGGCGTGCGGTGCTCATCCGCCAACGGCGGCGACATCGGCGGCATGGGGTTGTGGCCCCACTCCCCAGCGATGCCGTTGCACCCGCCCAGCACCTGCCCGCGCACCGCGATGCCCGCGCCCACGCCGGTGCCCAGGATGGCGGCAAACACCACCGCTGCGCCAGCGCCGGCGCCATCGGTGGCCTCGGACAGCGCCAGGCAGTTGGCATCGTTGGCCAGCCGCAGCGGGCGGTTCAGCAGTTTCTCCAAATCTTGCTGCAAGGGCTGGCCGTTCAACACCGTCGAGTTGGCGTTGCGCACCAGGCCGTCGAGCGGCGACAGGCTGCCCGGGATGCCGATGCCCAGCGGCAGCCCGCGCTGGCCGAGCGTGCCTTCCGCCCGCGCCACCAGATCGGCGATGGCCCGCAGCGTGGCCGCGTAATCGCCCTGCGGCGTGGGCACGCGCTCGCGCAGCACAAAGGCGCCTTGGCCGTCCAGCGCGGCGATCTCGATCTTGGTGCCGCCGAGGTCGATGCCGAGGCGCAACGGCGGCGCGCTCACTTCGCCCACGGGCTGGTGCACCACTGCTGCTCGCAGGGCACGCCGTCGCGGTTGCCGTCCATCTGCGTGTTCGGGCAATTGCGCAGGAAGAACTTGGCTTCCTCGCACGAGGTCATCTGCGCGCAGTGCGTGCGGCCGTCGCAGCGGAAGTTGCCCAGCGCCGCCTGCGGCGCCGTGGGCGCGGCAGGCGCATCGGCGGCCGCTCGACGGGCGCCATAGGTCGCCCAATACTGCCAGCCATACCAGCCGATGGCGGCCAGCAGCAACACGCTCAGCAGCGTGCCGATCAGGCTGGGCTTGTCGGGTTTCGACGCACGATGCGGGCGTCCGGGCCGCGCCGAGGGCGGCGAGGCGCGCGCCACCACGTCCGACCGCACCACGTGCCGCGCCTGCTTGCGGCCTCGCTCATCGGTGGCCACTTCGAAGCTCACGCGATCGCCCACCTGCGGACGCTGATCGGCACGGCGGTCGCCGCGCGCAAATGCGCTGGCGTGCACGAACACGCGCTCGCCGCCGGCCGTCGGCGTGATGAAGCCGAAGCCACGCTCGTCGTTCCACTGGCTCAGTTTGCCCTCGTAGCGCATCGGTCGCCCTTCAGCCGGCCAGCATCGCCCGCATCGCCGCCTCGTCAATCACCGGCACGCCCAGCTCGCGGGCCTTGTCGAGCTTGCTGCCGGCCTCTTCGCCGGCGACGACATAGTGGGTTTTCTTGCTGACGCTGCCGGACACCTTGGCGCCGGCGGCTTCCAGCAGCGCCTTGGCCTCGTCGCGGCTCAGCGTGGGCAGGGTGCCAGTGAGCACGAAGGTCTGGCCGGCCAGGGGCAGCAGCGCGGCGGGGGCCGGCTCGCCCTCGGGCCAGGTGACGCCGACGGCGCGCAGTTGTTCGACCACCTCGCGGTTGTGCGGCTCGGCGAAGAAGGTGTGGATGCTTTCGGCCACCACCGGGCCGACGTCGGGCGCCTGCATCAGTTGCTCGGGCGTGGCGGCCAGGATGGCGTCGAGCGTGCCGAAGTGGCGCGCCAGATCGCGCGCCGTGCTCTCGCCCACGTGGCGGATGCCAAGCGCGAACAGAAAGCGTGCCAGCGTGGTGTGCTTCGATTTTTCGAGCGCATCCAGCAGGTTCTGCGCCGATTTGTCGGCCATGCGCTCCAGCGCGGCCAGGCTGACGAAGCCCATGCGGTACAGATCGGGCAGCGCCTTGACCACGTTGCCGTCCACCAGTTGATCGACCAGCTTTTCGCCCAGGCCCTCGATGTCCATCGCGCGGCGGCTGGCAAAGTGCAGCAGCGCCTGCTTGCGCTGGGCGGCGCAGAACAGGCCGCCGGTGCAGCGGTGGTCGGCCTCGCCGTCCTCGCGCACCACGGCGCTGCCGCACACCGGGCAGTGCGCGGGCATGCTGAATTCGGCCGCGCCGGGCGGGCGCTTGTCGGGCAGCACCGACACGACTTCCGGAATCACGTCGCCGGCGCGGCGCACGATGACGGTGTCGCCCACGCGCACGTCCTTGCGGCGCGCCTCCAGCTCGTTGTGCAGCGTGGCGTTGGTCACCGTGACGCCGCCGACGAACACCGGCGCCAGCTTGGCCACCGGCGTGAGCTTGCCGGTGCGGCCGACCTGGATATCGATCGCCTGCACGGTGGTGAGCTGCTCCTGCGCCGGGTACTTGTGCGCCACGGCCCAGCGCGGCTCGCGGGTGACGAAGCCCAGTTCGCGCTGCAGCTCCAGGCTGTCGACCTTGTAGACCACGCCGTCGATGTCGAACGGCAAATCGTCTCTTTGCGCCGCCACGTCGGCGTGGAACGCGATCAATCCAGCAGCACCCTGCGCCCGCCGGGCCAGCGCCGAGACTGGAAAGCCCCAGGCTTTCAGCGCCTGCAGCGTGTCCCAATGGGTGCCCCAACGCGGGCCGCCGGCCTCGGGCGGCGTGACCTCGCCCAGGCCGTAGGCGTAGAAGCTCAAGGGCCGCTGGCGAGCGATGGCCGGGTCGAGCTGGCGCACCGCACCGGCCGCGGCGTTGCGCGGGTTGACGAAGGTCTTGGCGGCCTTGTCGCCGGCGGCCATGCGCTCGCGCATGCGTTCGTTCAGCGCCTCGAAAGCATCGCGGCGCATGTAGACCTCGCCGCGCACCTCCAGCACGGCGGGGAGATCGAGCGACAAGGCGGGCTGTTCACGCTCAACGCCCAACGCCGAACGCTCAACCGCGTCTGCGAGGCGCAGGGGAATCTGCCCGATGCCGCGGATGTTCTGCGTGACGTCCTCGCCGGTCTCGCCGTCGCCGCGGGTGGCGGCCTGCACCAGCACGCCGTGCTCGTAGCGCAGGCTGATGGCCAGGCCGTCGAACTTGGGCTCGGCCACGTAGCCGATGGGCGCGCCGACCAGCACGGCCTGGGCGATGGGGCCAAGCGGCTCGGCGCGGTGGCGCGCGTCGCCGGCTTTCAGCTCGGTGCGGCGCTGCTCGCTGGCCAGGTAGTTGCGCACCTGCTCGTCGAACTTCTCGGCCCCGGCGGCGGTGGTGTCGGTCTCGGTGCGGATGCTGAGCATGGGCACGGCGTGGCGCACCGGCGTGAAGCCAGCCAGCACCGCGCCGCCGACGCGCTGCGTGGGCGAATCGGGCGTGCGCAGCGCGGGCTGCGCGGCCTCCAGCGCCTGCAGCTCGGCAAACAGCTTGTCGTATTCGGCGTCGGGGATCTCCGGCGCGTCCAGCGTGTAGTACTGGTGCGCGGCGCGGCTGAGCAGCCGGCGCAGCTCGGCGGCGCGGGTGGCGGCAACGGTGTCGGCGGTCATTGCGTTCTCCATGGCGGCATGCGCTGGCTGGCGCTTTGATGACGGCAGCGGCGCAGCCGGGGCCCAGCGACGCCGCGCCGGCGGCAGGCTCATGCCGTCATCCGGCTAGCTGAACAGGCGCCGCGCCTGCGGCGAGCCGGCCGCCAGATCGTGCTGCTCCAGCGTGTCGTACAGGCGCTCCAGGTCGGCGCCGATGGTGTCGATCATCTCGGGGCGCAGCAACTGGCCGGCATCGTCGGTGATGACCCCGTCCATGGCCTCGGCCAGGGCGAAGGCGGCGTCGCGCAGGCGCGCAAAGGGTTGCTCGTTGCGGTGCACCTGCGGCACGTCGAGGTTGAGCGTGATTTCCTTGATGGCCGAGTGCGCCGGGTCTTCCGACAGCGCGGCCTGGGCGTCGAAGCTCAGGTCGAGCACCGGCGGCAGCCCCGGCTCGCTGGCCGGCAGCACCATGCGCGCCGGCATGGCGCCAGCCACAAAGCCCAGCCGGGCCGCCTGCTGGTGGATGAAGCCGGGGCTCCAGGCGGCGCCGCGGGCGCGCAGGGTGAAGCCCAGTTGCGCGTCGTGCTCGCCGGCAAACTGGTCCAGCTCGCGGGCGCGGGCCACTTCATGCAGCATCTCGGGCAGCTCGGGCGCGCCGCCCACGGCGTCGGCGTAGCGCTGCGCCTTCACCACGAATTCGGAGTATTCGATCTCGTTCAGCGCGCCGGTGCGGTTGGCCAGTTGCACGCCGGCCTGCAAGGCGGTGTAGCGCTGGCCGGCCACGGGGTGCTGCCATTCGCCGGTGCGCTCGTTCTGCGCCTCGACGGCAAAGGGCTTGCTGCCGACGCGGCGCGTGGCCGGCAGTGCGGCCAGCAGCGCATCGCCCGAAACCACGCGTCCATCCAGCGCAATGGGGGCGATGACGTCGATCAGCGCGTCCAGCCGCGGGCGCTTTTCAGGCACCGGCAGCGGGCCCAGGGGCTGCAGCCCGGACGGCGTATCGAAGCTCGGCTCGATGGCATCGGGCGGCCCGCCGGACGTGGTGGCGCTGGCCCCGCCGTCGATGGTCGGCTCCACGCGCTCGCCCGTTGCCGGCGGCGGCACATCGGGCTGTGCCTGGCGCGGCTCGTTGCGGCGCGCGCTCCAGGTGTTGTAGGCGATCACGCCGCCCAGGATCAGGCCGCCCGCCACCGCCAGGCCGACTTGCAAGGAACTCATGTTCTCGTTGCTCCCCGAGCGACTGCTGCGGCAGCCAACCCCACACCGACATCGAATGGCCGCGGAGCAGGCCGTACCAGCGAACACCATGCCCTCATCTCCACCGGGCATCGGTGTTGTCCCCCCTCCCGCAGGAGAGGGGGGAAGGCGCGCAGCGACTCAGGGGGGTGCCTCATATTTCCGCCATGCCCACGGCGCTTTCCATATCGACGGCCACGATGCGCGACACGCCCTGCTCCTGCATGGTCACGCCGATCAGCTGCTCGGCCATTTCCATGGCGATCTTGTTGTGGCTGATGAACAGGAACTGCGTGCCCTGCCGGCTCATCTTGGTCACCAGCTTGGCGTAGCGCTCGGTGTTGGCGTCGTCCAGCGGCGCGTCG
>JAEXBL010000114.1 GCA_023394015.1 Pseudomonadota bacterium
GCTATTGATCCACGTCAGGCAAAGCGCACATCATCGCAGTCTGCACTGCAAGCGCCATCGGGACAAACGCCGGTCTCCTTAAGATGACGAGGCGATCTCAACCCATAAACCCGCAAGTCAACGGAGACAAACCCATGCCCAACACCCATCTGCTCATCGGCAACGGCCCGCACAAGGTCATTGGCCTGCACGGCTGGTTCGGCCACGCCCACGGCTGGGGGCCGTTCACGCAGCACCTGAACGGCCAGGACTTCAGCTACGCCTTCATGGACCAGCGCGGCTACGGCGGCATGCGCGGCTCGGGCGGCCCCTACACCGTCGAGCAGATCGCGCAGGACGCGCTGGCGCTGGCCGACCATCTTGGCTGGCAGCGCTTTTCCATCATGGGCCATTCGATGGGCGGCGTCGGCATCCAGCAGGTGCTGGTGGCCGCGCCCGAGCGCGTGCGCGCGCTGGTCGCCATCACGCCGGTGTCGGCCGCCGGCGCGGGCTTCGACGAGCCGAGCTGGCAACTGTTCTCGGCCGCCGGCACCGACGGCGCCGCGCGCCGCACCATCCTCGACTTCACCTCCGGCAACCGGCTGACGGGCACCTGGCTCGACGCCATGGTGGCCAGCACCAAGGCCCACTCCGACGACGAGGCCGTGGCCGGCTACATGCCCTCCTGGGCCAAGGCCAGCTTCGTCGACAAAATCAAGGACCAGAAGCTGCCCGTGCTGGTGCTGCCCGGCGAGCACGACCTGGCGCTGGGCGAGCAGGCCTGCCGCGACACCTGGATGCAGCACTACCCGCACGCCGAGCTGCAGGTGCTGCCCGGCGCCGGCCACTACCCGATGGACGAAACGCCGAACTGGCTGGCCACGGTGATCGAGAAGTTCCTGGCCGGCGTGCCGGCCTGACCCTGCCTCAGGCTGCGAGCGCTGCGTGCGCCCCCAGCGTCTGCGCCACGGCGCGCGCGGCCTCGGCGCCCTTGGCAACGAAGTGCTGGGTGAAGAAGTCGCGGTGCGCGGCGTGCTCGTGGAAGTCCTTGGGCGTGAGCACGACCGAGAACACCGGCACGCCGGTGTCGAGCTGCACCCGCATCAGGCCATCGATGACCGCGTGGGCGACGAAGTCGTGGCGGTAGATGCCGCCATCGACCACCAGCGCGCAGGCCACGATCGCCTGGATGCCACCGCGGCGCGCCAGGGCTTGCGCCAGCAGCGGGATCTCGAAGGCGCCTGGCACCTCGGCCACCTCGATGGCCGGCGGCCCGGCGGGCCACAGGCGCGCGCATTCGGCGCTGAAGCCGCGCAGGCCCTGGCCAACGATGTCGGCGTGCCAGCCGGGGCGCACGAAGGCGATGTTCAGGTCTTGCGGGCCACCGGCGCTTGGCTGACCGGCGCCGGGCGCTGTGGAAAGTGCAGTGTCTATCTGATTCATGGAAAGCTCCTTCAAAGCGGAGGGTTGCCAAAAATCAGGGCGCACGCGGCGCGCCACGGCACGGCCACGCGCTGCGCGGTCGGCCCTGCAAGCAAGCCGCATCCACGCCGCAACGCCGCCGGCGCTGCACACCGCACGCTCTCTTTCATCCGGACTGTGACCGTCGGCCCTGGCTTCGCACCAGGTCTGCTGACCTCGCGGCGCCGGGGCGGCACCGCGAGCGCTCGCGGGCTGCCGCCCCATCGCTGGGGCAGATACCGCCGGTGGGGACTTTCACCCCGCCCTGAGAACGCTTGTGCGCCGACGCGTTGAAGCACGCCGGCGCCCGCGCTTGATAAGGCCGGCGCCGGCAGCTCAGCCGGCCGGCACCTGCAGCCCGCGCTGCACCGCGGGGCGGGCGACGAAGGCGTCGAGCACGCGCCGCACCTGCTTGAACTGGTCGAAGCCGACCAGACCCCCCGCCTCGTAAAAGCCGACGAGGTTGCGCACCCACGGGAAAACGGCGATGTCGGCGATGCTGTAGTCGCTGCCCATGATCCAGTCGCGGCCTTGCAGGTGGCCGTCGAGCACGCGCAGCAGGCGCTGGCTTTCGGCCACGTAGCGGTCGCGCGGGCGCTTGTCCTCGTAGTCCTTGCCGGCGAACTTGTGGAAGAAGCCGAGCTGGCCGAACATGGGCCCGATGCCGCCCATCTGGAACATCAGCCACTGCAGCGTGTGGTAGCGCGCGGCGGGCTCGGTGGGCAGCAGCTGGCCGGTCTTGTCGGCCAGGTAGATCAGGATGGCGCCGGATTCAAACAGCGCCAGCGGCTGGCCGCCGGGACCATCGGGGTCGATGATGGCCGGGATCTTGTTGTTGGGGTTGAGGCTGAGAAACTCGGGCGAGGTCTGGTCGTTGCTGGCGAAGTCCACGCGGTGCGCCTCGTAGGGCAGGCCGGTTTCCTCCAGCATGATCGAGACCTTGACGCCGTTGGGCGTGGCCAGCGAATAGAGCTGCAGCCGGTCGGGGTGGCGCGCGGGCCACTTGCGGGTGATGG
Organism: Pseudomonadota bacterium; assembly: GCA_023394015.1. Taxonomy (GTDB): domain Bacteria; phylum Pseudomonadota; class Gammaproteobacteria; order Burkholderiales; family Burkholderiaceae_C; genus Ottowia. The sequence goes on from JAEXBL010000114.1 coordinate 2,457, forward strand.
GAAATTGGTCGAGTGCGGCGTGTGTCATGCGGCCCAATATACGCGGCGCGCGTTGGCCCTGTGGGCTGGCGGGTTGGGGCGCGGCGGCGTACAGTGCCGCTTTCATCCGCGCACCAGGAAAGCCCCGCCATGAACGCCCCGCTGCACCGAGAAATACCCGACGCGCCCGCCTGGGACGCCGCCGCCGCGCTGGACCAGATCAGCCGCCAGTGGGACGGCGACATCGTGCGGCGGCTGGCCGACTACATCGCGGTGCCGGCCAAGTCGCTCGCCTTCGACCCCGACTGGGCCGCGCACGGCTTCATCGACCGCGTGGTGCGCGACGCGGCCGACTGGGTGCTGGCGCAGAAGGTGCCGGGCCTGACGCTGGAGGTGGTGCGCATCGACGGGCGCACGCCGGTGCTGTTCTTCGAGATCGACGGCACCCGGCCGGGCGCGGCGCAGGCACCCACCGTGCTGATGTACGGCCACCTGGACAAGCAGCCCGAGTTCACCGGCTGGCGCTCGGACCTCGGCCCCTGGACGCCCAAGTACGAGGACGGCCGGCTCTACGGCCGCGGTGGCGCCGACGACGGCTACGCGGTGTACGCGGCGATCGCCGCCGTGCAGGCCTTGAAGGCGCAGAACGTGCCGCACCCGCGCATCGTCGGCCTGATCGAGACCAGCGAGGAAAGCGGCTCGCCCGACCTGCTGCCCTACATCGACGCGCTGCGCCCGCGCCTGGGCGACGTGGGCTTGGTGGTGTGCCTGGATTCGGGCGCCGGCAACTACGACCAACTGTGGCTGACCACCAGCCTGCGCGGCATGGCGGCGGGCACCTTGAAGGTCGAGGTGCTCACGGAAGGCGTGCATTCGGGCGACGCCTCGGGCCTGGTGCCCAGCAGCTTCCGCGTGCTGCGCCAGGTGCTGGACCGGCTGGAGGATGCCGCCACCGGCCGTGTGCTGCCGGCCAGCCTGCACTGCGAGATCCCGGCCGAGCGCGTCGAGCAGGCCAGGGCCACCGCCGCCATCCTGGGCGACTCGCTGTTTCGCAACTACCCCTGGGTGCACCACGACTGCGGCAGCGAATCGCGCCGCGTGCTGCCGATGACGGGCGACGCGGCCGAGGCGCTGCTGGCGCGCACCTGGCGGCCCACGCTCAGCGTGATCGGTGCCGAGGGCTTTCCGGCGCCGCAGGACGCGGGCAACGTGCTGCGGCCCTACACCGCCTTCAAGCTCAGCCTGCGCCTGCCGCCGCTGGTGGACGCGGCGCAGGCGGTGCAGGAGGTCAAGCGCCTGCTGGAGGACAACGCGCCCTACGACGCGCGCGTCACCTTCGAATCGCACGGCGGCGCCAACGGCTGGAACGCCCCGGCCTCGGCGCCGTGGTTCGAGCAGGCGCTGCACGCCGCCTCGCAGGCGCACTTCGGCGCGCCCTGCGCCAGCATCGGCCAGGGCGGCACCATCCCGCTGATGAACCAGCTGAGCCAGGGCTTTCCCACGGCGCAGATGATGGTCTGCGGCGTGCTGGGGCCGAAGAGCAATGCGCACGGACCCAACGAATTCCTGCACGTGCCCTACGCCAAGAAGCTCACCGCCGCGGTGGCCGAGGTCGTCGCGCGCATGCCTTGACGTGGCGCCTTGGGTCATGCGCCATGCGCCGCAGGCGCGGTCATGGGTGATGCGGCCCAAGGGCAAGGCTTGAATCACCAGCATGTCGCACACCCCTGAACCCACCCTGTCGCGCCTCGCCACCGGCCCGGGCGACAGCCTGCTGCTGCGCGACTGGCCGCTGCCGCCCCAGCAGCCCGCCCGCGGCCTGGTGCTGCTGGTGCACGGGCTGGGCGAGCACAGCGGCCGCTACGCCCATGTGGCCGAGCGGCTCAACCACTGGGGCTTTGCGGCGCGCGGCTACGACCACCATGGCCACGGCCAGTCCAGCGGCGTGCGCGGCACCCTGCCCGCCGACGACCGGCTGCTCACCGACCTGGCCGCCGTCATCGACGACACCCGCGGGCGCATGGCCGACGGCCTGCCGCTGATCCTGCTGGGGCATTCCATGGGCGGGCTGACGGCGGCCCGGCTGGTGTCGCTGCAGCTGCGGCCAGTGGACGCCCTGGTGCTGTCCTCGCCCGCACTGGCCCCGACGCTGAGCGTGGTGCAGCGCGGGCTCATCGGCCTGCTGTACCGCCTGGCGCCGCAGCTGCGGCTGGGCAATGGGCTGAACCCGCACCAGCTGTCGCACGACCCGGCGGCAGTGGCGGCCTACCTGGCCGACCCGCTGGTGCACGACCGCATCAGCGCGCGGCTGGCGCGCTTTTTCGTCACCGCTGGGCCGGCGGTGATCGCGCACGCGCCGCACTGGCCCGTGCCCACGCTGCTGCTCTACGCCGGCCAGGACCGGATGACCCAACCCGCCGGCAGCGCCGCGCTGGCCCAGGCCGCACCACCCGACCGCCTGCAGGCGCAGGTCTTCCCCGAGCATTTCCACGAGCTGTTCAACGAGCTCGACAACGCGCCGGTGTTCGCCGCCCTGCACGACTGGCTGACGGCGCGCTTTGCGCCGGTGGCGGGATAAGCGCCCGCCGATACCGCACCAACGGGTTACCCCGTTCGCGTGATACCGCGCGAGCTAACAAAGACTTACATTGTGTTCAAAGTAGCGTGCCGATGAGCGGTGCGTTGCGTGCAGGCCGGCACCAGCCCTTGAGGGGCCGCCGGCCAAGGAGGGCACGATGAAGCAAGCCACACACCACCAAGCAACCCCATGGCGCCGCGCCCGGCGCGCCATGGCCTTGGGCATCGCCGGCCTGGGGCTGGGCTGGCACACCGCGGCCCTGGCCTTTTGCGCCGGCGGCGGCCAGCCGCACCTGCCGCAGGGCCCGTTCGTCGATGCCGGCAACGGCCTGGTACGCCACGTGCCCAGCCAGACGGTGTGGAAGCGCTGCGCCGAAGGGCAGAACTGGGCCGGCAAAAGCTGCGTCGGCCAGCCGCTGGTGCTGACGGCGGCGGCGGCGCAGGCGCGCGTGATCGCCGTCAACGCCAGCGCGCCCGGCACGCGCAACGCCGGCCAGACCAGTTGGCGCCTGCCGCGCCTGCACGAGCTGCGCTGGCTCGTCGAGGCCGGCTGCGAACACCCGGCCATCAACCAGACGCAGTTTCCGCGCACGCCGCCCATGCCGTTCTGGACCGAGACGCCCTTCGTCGACGCCTACAACGCCGCCTGGACGGTGGACTTCGCCCTCGGCGAGGCGCGCGGCAGCAGCCGGCGGGCCACGGCCGCGCGGCGCCTGGTGCGCGTGGCCGCCGCGCCCGAGCGCGGGCGCGAACTGGCCTTGGTG
>JAEXBL010000125.1 GCA_023394015.1 Pseudomonadota bacterium
CACGTCGATGATGCGGGCGCTGGCCTGGTACTGTTCCTGGTACAGCGACAGGCTGACGTATTCCTCGTTCAGGTTCACGCCCGACACCGCCTGCTGGGCGGCCGTGGCCTGCTTGATCAGGTTGCCCTGCGCCGTGGCGGCGGCCTTGATCTGCGCGGTCTGCACGCCCACGGTGTTGACCACCTGGGCGAACATGTCGGTGGTGCTCATGGTGCCGTGGCCCAGCACCTTGGCGTTTTCCAGCTGGGCGAGCTTGAGCGCGTTCTTGCCGTTGGCGTCGCCGCCCTCGGCGTCGGCCGCGGCGATCTTTTCCGGATCGCGGATCAGCACTTCGATGTCGCGGGCCGCGTCGCGGGTGGGCGACAGCGTCCATTTGTCGCCGGCGCGCGGCGGCTCGCTGATGGTCAGCGTCACGCCCATTTCCTTTTCCAGGTTGAGCGTGGGCGGCGTGCCGCTGGCCGGGCCGTTATAGACCTGCGTGCCTTCCGGCTGGCGCAGTACCCGGTAATTCGCGCCGTCGAACGAGATCTCGTAGTCCTTGGCGTTGATGTTGTCCAGGTTCGTGAATTTTCCCGAGATCTGGGCGTTGCTCTTGTTCTGGGCGTTGGGCACGCCCTGCGGATCGCTGATGCCGAAGAAGTCGCCGCCGGGGTTACCGTTCTGGTCCAGGCCCTGGCGGTGCTGCGCGTTGAACGACAGCGCCAGCCCGACCGCCATCTGGCCCAGCTGGTTCTGCATCACGTCCAGCGACTGGCTGCGGAACTGCAGCAGGCCGCCCAGCTTACCGCCGGTGACTTCGCTGTCGTCGAGTTCGACGGCGACCGTCTTGCCCGCGCCGGCCGGCAGGGTATAGGCCAGCACCGTGCGGCCGGCGTCCTTGGACGAGGCCACGGCCTGCAGGGGATAGATGGTGTTGCCCGACAGCAGCGCCTGGCCGCCGTTGGCCAGCGAAATATTGATCTTGTCGCCCTGCTGGTACGTGGTGATGCCGACCAGCTGGTTCAGCTCCATCACGGCCAGGTCGCGCTGGTCCAGCAGGTCGTTCGGGGGGCTGCCGCCGGCCTTGCCCGAAGCCAGCGAAATCTGGGTGTTCAGGTCGTCGATGCGGGCCAGGTAGCTGTTGACCTGCTCCACCGTGGTGGTGATCTGCGTGTTCAGCCCGACGCGCTGGTTCTGCATCTCGGTGTAGGCCGAACGGATCTGCGTGGCCAGGCTGTTGGCCTTGCCCAGCAGGTCGGCGCGCGCGGCCGGATCGCCCGGCTTGCTGGCGACCATGTTCATGCTGGTGAAGAAGTTGTTCAGCCCCGGCGCGATGCCGACGGTGCGGTCGGCGAACAGGTTGTTGATCTGCGAGACCTGGTCGAACTGGGCCTGCAGCTGGGCGCCGCTGCCCTGCGCGCCGACGAGCTGGCGGTACAGGAAGCTGTCGTAGCTGCGCACGACGGTGTCGACCTGCACGCCGCGGCCGATGAAGCCGTTGCTGGTGGCCTGGGCGCCGGCCGTGGAGGTCATGACGCGCTGGCGGTTGTAGCCGGCCGTGGTGGCATTGTTGATGTTGTGGCTGGTGGTGGCCAAACCTGCCTGGGCTGCGTTCAGCCCGCCCAACGCCGAGTTATACAAATTCATACTGACAATGCCCCGTGTTTAACCGCAACCGATATGTCTGGATACTCCATTAACGGCAGCAGATGGTCCGAATTTAGAGTCCTTCCAACATCTGGCGGGAAATTTCCACCCTGGACGCCGCGCCCCGCAGCTGGCCCATCACGCCGATCAGCTTCTGGGCGTACTGCGGATCGGTGGCGTAGCCGGCGTCCTGGATCTTGCGGGCGGCCTCGATCTCGTTGCGCGCCTGCGTCACGGCCTCGTAGCGCGGTCTGTTGCCGTTCAGGCGGGCGTAGTCGGCGAACGACTCCTCGTAGGAGGCGTAGGCGCGGAAGGGTTGCGTCACCTTTTTGGCCACGCCGTTCTCGTACTCCGTGGTGAGCACGTGCACCACCTTGCCCTTCCAGCTGGCGCCGGCCTTGATGCCGAACAGGTTGTAGCTGGTGCTGCCGTCGTCGAACTTGATCTCGCGCTTGCCCCAGCCGGATTCCAGCGCCGCCTGGCCCATGATGAGGCGCGCCGGCACCCCGCTTTGCTGCGCGGCCAGGTTGGCCGCGCGCGCCATCCGGGAGACGAAATCCACCACGTGATCGGGCGCGCCCTCGGCGGCCGCCAGCGCCCGGTCGCTCGGGCGGTTGTTGCGCATCACGTTGAGCAGCGCCGACACCTCGCGCGAGTTGCCGCTGCGGAAATCCAGTCCGCCGCCCTGCCCCAGCCGTTCGACCGACTGGGCCGGCAGCTCGCCCGGCTTGCCTTCCTGCATCTGCGCCAGGATGGCCGCCGACAGGCCGATCCCGGGCGAAGCCAGGTGCAGCGCCAGCTGCTCGTCGGCCATGGACTGCAGCATCTGCGTCTGCTGCGAATCGAACAGGCCCTCCTTGGGCGTGGCCTCGCGCATGCGCTTGAGCATCATCTGCAGGAACAGGGCCTCGAACTGCCTGGCCACCTGCTTCTGCTGGTCGGTGCCGGCCGGATCGGTCTTGACCTCGCGCTTCAGGTCCGACAGCCGGCCCAGGTCGAAGACCGAATCCTGGCGTTGGGCGCCGCGCGCCGCGTCATGCGTGTATGCCATGGCCGTCAGATAATTTCCAGTTCGGCGCGCAGCGCGCCGGCCGACTTCATGGCCTGCAGGATGGACAGCAGGTCCTGCGGCGTGGCGCCCAGGGCGTTCAGGCCCTTGACCACGTCGGCCAGGTTGGCGCTGGTGCGCACGCGCTGCAGCGAGCCGTTTTCCTGGCGCACTTCGATCTGGGTGTTGGGCACCACCACCGTCTGCCCTTCGGTGAACGGGGTGTCGGGCTGCGACACCTGGTTCTGGCGGTTGATGATGACCGACAGGTTGCCGTGCGCCACCGCAGCCTCTTCGATCATGACCGTGCGGTTCATGACCACCGAACCGGTGCGGGCGTTGATGATGACCTTGGCCACCGTGGGCGCGCGCGTAACCTGCAGGTCTTCCACCAGCGACAGGAAGCGCGCCTGCGAGGCCTGCTCCATCGGGGTGCGCACCTGCACGACGCGCCCGTCCAGGGCCGTCGCCGTGCCCTGGCCGAACTTCTTGTTCAGCGCCGCCGCCACGTTCTGGGCCGTGCCGAAATCGGTGTTGTTCAGTTCGACGTGGATGTAGCCGTCGCGCGCGAACGTGGTGGGCACGCCGCGCTCGACGATGGCGCCGGCGCTGATGCGCCCGCCGTTCAACTGGTTGATCTGCACGCTGGAGCCGCCGGCCGACGCGCCCGCGCCGCCCACCAGGATGTTGCCCTGGGCGATGGCGTAGACCTGGCTGTCGGCGCCCTTGAGCGGCGTCATCAGCAGCGTGCCGCCGCGCAGGCTCTTGGCGTTGCCCATCGAGGACACCACCACGTCCAGCGTCTGGCCGGGCCGCGCGAACGCCGGCAAGGTCGCCGTGACCATCACGGCCGCCACGTTCTTGAGCTGCATATTGCTGCCGGCCGGCACGGTGATGCCGAGCTGGGACAGCATATTGGTCAGGCTCTGCTGGGTGAACGGCGTCTGGCGCTCCTGGTCGCCGCTGCCGTCCAGGCCGACGACCAGGCCGTAGCCGATCAGCTGGTTGCCGCGCACGCCCTGGATCGAGGCCAGGTCTTTGAGCCGCTCGGCCTGCGCCGCGCCGGTCCCGGCCAACAGGCCGGCGGCGACGCAGACGTGCGCCAGCAGGCGGAAGAAGATGGAATGCTTCATTTCAGTTGTCCAAAGCGCCCGCGCATAAAACATTAGAACGGCGATGCCATCAGGAAAAAGCGTTGCAGCCAGCCCATGGTCTGGACTTCGTCCATGACGCCCTTGCTGCGGTATTCGATGCGGGCGTCGGCCACCTGGGTGGACGACACGGTGTTGGTGCCGGTGATCGAGCGCGGGTCCACCACGCCCGAGAAGCGCACGTACTCGCTGCCGCGGTTGATGGCGATCTGCTTCTCGCCGGCCACCTGCAGGTTGCCGTTGGACATCACGCCCACCACCGTGGTGGTGATGGTGCCGGTGAAGGCGTTGTTGGCGGTGCTGTCGCCCTTGCCCTGCAACACGTTGCCGCCCTTGGCGTCGGTATTCAGGTTGGCGTTGGCCCAGCTGTCCATGAACGACGGCGCGGCGGCGATGCCCAGCGTGGCGCTGCCGCTGCGGTTGGTGTTGGTGGCGACGTTCTTGGAGGCGTTCGTCTTCTCGTTGAGCACGATGGTGACGATGTCTCCGACGTTGCGCGGACGGCGGTCCTCGAACAGCGGATAGTTGCCGTAGGCGGTGGGCTGGTAGATCGAGCCCGTGGGTTGCGCCGCGGGCATGGGCGGCGCCGGCGGCACGGCCGTGGTC
>JAEXBL010000184.1 GCA_023394015.1 Pseudomonadota bacterium
GTGCAGGCGTGGCTGGCCCGGGCAGCTCCGGCGGCGCCCGCGGCGTAGCGCCAGCTGGTCATTTCTATAAATTTTGTAGCTGCTTGCGCCGTCCTGCAAGCGGTGCAGCCCGATTCGCCCTGCACACGCGCGCCGCCGATAATGGCTGGATGGCCCGTCCCATTTCGGCTTCCCACGACCTGCGGCGCGACGAAATCCTGAACGTCGCCGCCGGCTGCTTTGCCGAACGCAGCTACCCGGCCACCAGCATGAACGACATCGCCGCCGCCTGCGGCACCTCGAAGGCGCGGCTGTACCACTATTACGAGAGCAAGGAATCGATCCTGTTCGACCTGCTGGACCGCTACACGCAGAAGCTGTTGCTCATCGTCGGCCAGGTCGAGGCCCAGGCGCAGCGCAAGGCGCTGGACGAGCGCGCCACGCTGCACGAGCTGGTGCGCGCCTTCTTGCGCGAGTACGAGACCTCGGCCACGCGCCACGCGGCCCTGCTGGGCAGCACGCAGTTCCTCGGCGAGCAGCAGCGCGAGGTGATCCTGGACCGCCAGCGCGACGTGGTCTCGGCCGTCACGCGCTTTCTGTGCCGCGCCTACCCCGAGCGCCTGAACGCCCGCAACCAGACCGCCATCACCATGACCCTGTTCGGCATGATCAACTGGACCTTTACCTGGCTGCGCCCGGGCGGGCCGATGAGCTATGCCGACTTTGCCAACGAGGTGATCCGCCTGCTCGACCAGGGGCTGGCCGGCGCCGGCTGAGGGCTGCCGAACTATGTCGCGCGGCATGGGCCGCTGTGATAGAAGCGCCCAACCCATGCCCCGCACCGCCCCCAACGCCCCGCCGCCGCAGCCGCCCGCCGCCTGTGCCGACTGCGCCCTGCGCCGCCAGCCGGGCGTCACGCCCGTCACGGCCGAGCAGCTGGCCTGCATCCAGTCCTTTCGCGGCGGCACCAGCCGCGTGCGCGCCGGCCAGGCCGTGGTGTCGGAGCTGCGCGCGTCAAGCAAGCTGTTCACCCTGTACGCCGGCTGGGCGTTTCGCTACAAGAGCCTGGCCGACGGGCGGCGGCAGATCCTCAACTTTCTGCTGCCGGGCGACCTGATCGGGCTGCAGGCCGAGTTCATCGACGAGGCCACGCACGGCGTGGAGGCGCTGACCGAGGTGCACCTGTGCGTGTTCCCGCAGGAGCGGCTGTGGGCGCTGTTCCAGCAGCAGCCGCAACTGGGCTACGAGCTGACCTGGCTGTGCGCCAGCGAGGAGCAGCTGGTGGACGAGAACCTCGTCAGCGTGGGCCGCCGCAGCGCCGCCGAGCGCATCGCCATGCTGCTGATCCACCTGTGGCGCCGCGCCGAGCGCGTGGGCCTGGCCGCGGCCGACGGCAGCATCGACTTTCCGCTGACCCAGCAGCACATCGCCGACGCGCTGGGCCTGTCGCTGGTGCACACCAACAAGACCCTGCGCCGACTCGAACGCCTGGGCCTGCACCAGATCAAGTCCGGCCGCCTGCGCCTGATCGAGCCGCAGGCGCTGGAGCGCCTGGCCGACTACTACACGCGGCCGATGCGGGCGCTGCCGCTGCTCTGATCCTCGCTGGAACTCCACAACCGATTTTCTTGCGGCCATTACTGGACGCCTGACCAATCAAGCGCCATACTGCGCTGCATGGCCCGTCCATCCCGCCAGATCGACCAGGCGCTGCTGGCCAGCGGCGCGGCGCTGTACCCGCAATGCGGCTGCGGCGGCCTGTCGGTGCGCGCGGTGGCGGCCCACGCGGGCGCCTCGCCAGGCATGTTCCACTACCACTTCGAGAACAAGGACGCCTTTGTGGGCGAGGTGCTGCAACGCTTCTACGAAGACCTGTTCAGCCAGATCGCGCTGCCCGCGCGGCAGGCTGGCGAGCCGCTGCAGCGCCTGCGGCAGGTGCTGCTGGCGCTGGGCCGGCTGCTGCGCCAGCACGCGCGGGTGCTGCGCCGCGTGCTGGCCGACGCCGAGGCCGGGCACGCCGTGGCGGTCGACTTTTTGCGCCGCAACATGCCGCGCCACGTGAAGCTGCTGCTGCAACTGCTGGCCGAGGCCGAGGCCGCCGGCCAGATCGCGCCGCGGCCGCCGCTGCTGCGGCTGACTTTTTTGCTGGGCGCGGTGGTCACGCCGGTGCTGACCGCCTCGATGCTCAAGGAGCTGGGCCTGCTGCCCGCGCTGGCGCGGCCGATGGTGGTGCCGCAGGTGCTGTCCGACGAGGCCATCGCCCAGCGGGCCGAGATGGCGTTGCGCGCGCTGACCGTGGGGGAGCTGGGATGACGCATGACCTCGCTTCGCTCGATGACCGGCGCTTTCGCGCCATGACCAATGGCGAAGGCGCCGCGCCTGACGATGGCTTTATGTCCTTGGTCATGCGCTCGTCAGAGCGCGGTCATTCGTCATGTGTTTCACGCGCCGCGCCAAGGACAAGCGACATGAGGCCAAGGCTTGTGCACTGCGCCCCGTGGGCGCTGGCCGCGCTGGCGCTGGCGGCCTGCCAGGAGCCGCCGGCGCCGGGCTGGGCCGGCTATGCCGAGGGCGACTACGTCTACGTGGCGGCGCCGGTGGCCGGGCGCCTGCAGCAGTTGGCGGTGCAGGCCGGCGACGAGGTGGCCGCCGGCGCGCCGCTGTTCGCGCTGGACGGCCAGGC
>JAEXBL010000208.1 GCA_023394015.1 Pseudomonadota bacterium
TGGCGAGCGCTGGCCGCGGCGCCTGGCCGCCACGCTGGGCGCGCGCGGGCCGTGGCTGGCGGCGCTCACCTTTGGCGTGTATTCGGCGCAGTGGCTGGCGGTGATCGGTTTTCTGCCGGCGCTGTACCGGCAATCGGGCTGGGGCGGCGCCCAGGCCGTCCTCGTCACCGCCGTGCTGACGGCGCTGGTGGCGGCCGCCAACATGGTCGGCAACATCGCCGCCGGGCGCCGGCTGCACCGCGGCGTGGCGCCCGAGCGGCTGCTGTGGGCCGGCTTCGGGGCGATGGCGCTGGGCACCTGGCTGGCCTTTGGCACGGCCACCGCCGATGCGCCGGTGCTGCGCTACGGCGGCGCGCTGCTGTTCTCCTGCGTCGGCGGGCTGATCCCCGGCACGCTGTTCGGGCTGGCGCCGCGCCTGGCGCCCGGCGAGCGCAGCATCGCCACCACCGTGGGCTGGATGCAGCAGCTCTCGGCCCTCGGCCAGGTCAGCGGGCCGCCGCTGGCGGCCTGGGTGGCGGCGCGGGCGGGCGGCTGGCACACCACCTGGCTGGTCACCGGCGCCTGCTGCGTGGCCGGCACGCTGCTGGCGGCGCTGATCGGGCGGCGCCTGCGCGAGTCGTGAGGGAGATCGGCCTTCAGCGCCTACCGGAAAGGTGCAGGCAGCTATCGAATCGATAGTTTTTCAGCGGGCCTGGCCAAAGGCACAATCCCAGCATGGACACCGACACCGTCATCGCCGACACGCGCCGCTGGCTGGAGCGCGCGGTCATCGGCCTCAACCTGTGCCCGTTCGCCAAGGCGCCGCACGCCAAGGGCCAGATCCACTACGCCGTGTGCGAGGGCAGCGACGCGGCGGCGCTGCTGGCGGCGCTGCGCACCGAGCTTCAGGCGCTGGCCGCCGCCGACCCCGAGCAGCGCGAAACCACGCTGCTGATGGCGCCGCGCGGCTTTGACGATTTTCTGGCGTTCAACGATCTGCTGGACGACGCCGACGCCTTGCTGGCCGCGCTCGATCTGGACGGCACGCTGCAAATCGCCCCGTTCCACCCGCGCTTTCAGTTCGCCGGCACCGACGAGGACGACATCACCAACGCCAGCAACCGTGCCCCATACCCCACGCTGCACCTGATCCGCGAGGCCAGCATCGACCGCGCAGTCGAGGCCTTTCCCGAGGCGGAAACCATCTACGAGGCCAACGTGGCGACGCTGCGCAAGCTGGGGCCGGACGGCTGGGCAGCACTGGATGTGGGGCCTTCGAACCCAGGGAAGTGATGCGTGCCCCCAGCGTTGCGCGGCGCTTTCTCTTCGATCGCTGCATGGGCTTGTGCAGCGGCACGGAAGCCTAACTTGTTCCGGCTCGCTCGGCCTGCGCCTGCTTGAACATCACCCAACGCCGGCAAGATGCTGACCACCGTTCACCGCGAAATCAACCCGCTGGCTGCGCATGTCGTGCGCGGCCTGTTGGAGAGCGAAGGCATTCCTGCCACACTGCTCAACGAGCACCATGCCACTGCCAATTGGCCGATGGCGCTTGCCCTGGGGCAGGTGCAGATTCAGGTGCCTTCAGCGCTTGCTACGCGGGCACGCGCCGTGCTGGCCGATTGGCGTCAAGGTGTTTTCGAGCGCGCGCTGACCGCACAGTTTGGCCTGTCTGTTGACGCTTGCGCAAGGTGCGGGGCCACCGATTGGCGGCTGCTGCGCGCATGGCCGTTCGCGCTGACGTTGACGGTGCTGGCGCTGGGGTTTTGGATCGTGCTGCCACCGCCACCAGTTGGTCGGCGCTGTCGTGCCTGCGGGCACCGTCAGGCGATCGACTCCGGCGAGAATGGCCCATGACCCAGCAACCCTCTTCAATCCCCGTGGCCAGCTCGGCAAATAGCTCCAGAAAAAGAGCCGCTCGTAGCAATGCGTCAAGTGCCAGAGCACAGAAGCACACCCAGCCTCCCGACCTGCCAGAGCTTCGGCCCGGCCAGTCCATCGAGCTGCTGAAAGAGCTGCACATCCTCACCCGCGACGGCCGGCTGAACCAGGATTCGCGCCGCAAGCTCAAACAGGTCGGGCATCTGGTGCAGTTCATCGAGCCGCTGCTGGCGGCGATCACGCCGCACGCGGGCGAGCTGACGCTGGCCGACCACGGCGCCGGCAAGTCCTACCTGGGCTTCATCCTGTACGACCTGCTGCTGAAGGCGACCGGCAGCGGCACCGTCTACGGCATCGAGACGCGCGCCGAGCTGGTGGAGCGCTCGCGCGCGCTGGCGGCGCGGCTGGGCTTCGAGCGCATGCGCTTTCTCAACATCGCCGCCGCCGACGCCGCGCACGACGCCGCGCTGCCCGAGCGCATCGACGTTGTCACCGCGCTGCACGCCTGCGACACCGCCACCGACGACGCCATCGCCTTCGGTCTGGCGAAGAAGGCGCAGGCGATGGTGCTGGTGCCCTGCTGCCAAGCCGAACTGGCGGCGCGCCTGCGCCAGTCGAAGGCGCTGCAACTGGCGCGCACGCCGCTGGCCGAGCTGTGGCGCCATCCGCTGCACACGCGCGAAATGGGCAGCCAGCTGACCAACGTGCTGCGCTGCCTGTACCTGGAGTCCCAGGGCTACGGCGTGACGGTGACCGAACTGGTCGGCTGGGAGCACAGCCTGAAGAACGAGCTGATCATCGCGCGCTTCACCGGCCAGAAAAAGCGCAGCGCGGGCGAGCGGCTGCGCGCGCTGCTGGAGGAATTCGGCCTGCAGGCGCTGCTGCCGCTGCGCTATCCGGCGCTGGGGCCGAAGGCGCCGCTGGTCTGATCGGGCGTTGCCGGGGGAGCCACCCCGTCGCCAGTGCCGGGGCAGGCGCTGGGCGGCCCCTCCTTGCCCGCTGGCGTGGCCGCGCAGCGCCA
>JAEXBL010000214.1 GCA_023394015.1 Pseudomonadota bacterium
TGTCGGTAATGACGTACAACACCTTCGTCAGCGAAATGGGCGGCAGCCCCACGCTGCAAAGCGCCATGTCGGTGGTGTCCATCGCCATCGTCGCCATCATGCTGTTCTTCCAGAAGCGCGTGGTCGAACGCAAGGTCTACACCATGACGCAGGGCCGCGCCCCGGCTCCGGTGCGCGTGCGCTCGTGGACGGCGCTGCTCTACACCGGCGGCGTGGGCCTGGTGATCTGCATTTCGCTGCTGCCGCTGATCGTGGTGTTCATCGCCGCCTTCACCAAGACCAGCGGGCCGGTCATGCAATGGGGCCAGTGGTCGCTGGCCAGCATGCAGCGCGCGCTGCACGGCGCGCCCGAGCCCATTCTCAATTCGCTCAAGTTCGCCTCGCTGGCCACGGTGCTGGGCGTGTCCTTCGCGGTGCTGGCCAGCTACCTGACGATCAAGAAGCGCAGCGCCTCCACGCAGGTGCTGGACTACATCGTGGCGCTGCCGCTGACCATCTCCGGCACGGTGCTGGGCATCGCCCTGGTGCAGACCTTCAACACCGGCTGGCTGGTGCTGGCGGGCACCTCCGGCATCATGGTGCTGTGCTACACGGTGCGGCGCCTGCCGTTCGCGGTGCGCAACGCCTCGTCGGTGCTGTTCAACATTCCCGAGTCGATCGAGGAAGCCTCGATCAGCCTGGGCGTCTCCCCGCTCATGACCTTCTTCAAGGTGGTCCTGCCCGCCATGAAGGCCTCGATCATCTCGGCCGCCATCCTCATGTGGCTGACGACGATCTCCGAGCTGTCGGCCTCCATCGTCGCCTACAGCGGCGGCCTGGAAACCATGCCCATCGCCATCTTCCGCCAGGTCGACGGCGGCAGGCTGGGCATGGCCTCGGCCTACGGCGCGGCGCTGGTCACGGTGATCGTGCTGCCCATCATCGTGTCGGTCAAGGCGTTCCGCATCAAGCTGTTCTCCGGCAAATAACCCACTCGCACAGAGGCTACCCATGCAACTCAAGCACCTACTTCAGCACAGCGTCCTGGCGGCGGCACTGGCAACCGGCGCGGCCCAGGCCCAGAACGTCGTGCTCTACTCGTCCAACAACACCGAGACCATCGAAACCGCGCTGGAAGCGGTCAGGCAGCACGCGCCCAAGCTGAACGTGCAGCCGGTCACCGGCGGCACCGGCACCATGATGAAGCGCATCGAGGCCGAGGCGCAGAACCCGCGCGGCGACCTGTTCTGGAGCGGCGGCTTCGGCACGCTGGGCGCTTACCGCCAGCACCTGCAGCCCTACCGCCCGGCCGACCTGGACAAGATCCCGGCGGAATTCCGCGGCCCGGACGACCTGTGGGTCGGCACCAACGTCCACGTCATGGTGATGATGGTCAACGAGCGCCAGCTCAAGGGCCTGCCCGCGCCGGCGACCTGGACGGACCTGATGCAGCCGCAGTGGAAGAACAAGTTCGCCATCACCGATCCGTCCAAGAGCGGCACGGCCTACATGCTGGTGTACGGCCTGTACAAGCAGTTCGGCCAGGAAGGCCTGGACAAGATCGCGGCCAACGCCGTGATCACGGCTTCGTCGGGCACCACCTATAAGGGCGTGGCGGCCGGCGAATACGCCGCGGGCCTGACGCTGGAATACGCCGCGCAGGAATACGTGGCCGGCGGCCAGAAAGAGATCAAGCTGGTGTATCCGTCCGAAGGCAGCTACCTGGCGCCGGAAGGCATGTTCATCATCAAGGGCGCGAAAAACGCGGACGCCGCCCGCGCCCTGTATGACGGCCTGCTGAGCAAGGAATCGCAGCAGGCCCAGCTGGTGAACAACTTCCGCCGCCCGACGCGCACGGACATCCCGGTGGCCAGCCTGACCACCCTGCCCGACCTCAAAAGCATCAAGATCTTCCCGATCGACCAGGATGCGGCGGCCAAGGAATATGAAGCCGTGGTGGCCGCCTGGAACCAGGCCGTCTCGAAGGCGAAATAAGCGCCCTCAGTTGCCGTCGACCATCCGGCCGGCGGCAAGGACCAGCTGGCGCCCGCAACGGGCCGCCAGCTGCGGATCGTGGGTCACCAGCACCAGCGTGGTGCCGTGCTCGCGGTGCAGGTCGAACATGAGGTCGATGACCGTCACGCCCGTGGCGGCGTCGAGGCTGCCGGTGGGCTCGTCGGCGAACAGCAGGTCGGGCCGCACCACGAAGGCGCGCGCCAGCGAGACGCGCTGCTGCTCGCCGCCGGACAGCGTGCGCGGGTAGTGATGCAGGCGCGCGCCCAGGCCGACGCGCTCCAGCATGGCCTGCGCCGCCTCGCGCGCGGCCTGCCCGGCCAGTTCCAGCGGCAGCATCACGTTCTCCAGCGCGGTCAGGTTGGGCAGCAGCTGGAACGACTGGAACACGAAGCCCACGTGGTTGGCGCGCAGGCGCGCGCGGCCGTCCTCGTCCAGGGAAAACAGGTCCTGCCCGGCCAGGCGCACGCTGCCGGCGCTGGGAACATCCAGCCCCGCCAGCAGTCCCAGCAAGGTGGACTTGCCCGAACCGGAGCTGCCGGTGATGGCCACCGCGCTGCCGGCCTCGACCGTAAAATCTATGCCTTCCAGGATAGACAGCGTGCCGCCGGCGGCGGCCACCCGCTTGCCCAGCCCTTTCACCTCGATCGAATTCTTGTTATCCATGCGCCTATTTTCCCGTCTGCTACTCGTATCCGTCCTGGCGACCGCCAGCGTGGCGCCCGCCCACGCTCAGACCGCCGCGCCGGCCCAGGGTTCCGCGCCCCGCACCGTGCTGATCCTGGGAGACAGCCTGTCGGCCGAATACGGCATCAAGCGCGGCACCGGCTGGGTGCCGCTGCTGTCGGCCCGCCTGTCCGAACAATACCCCAACTATCGCGTCGTCAACGCCAGCATCAGCGGCGACACCACCAGCGGCGGCGTGGCGCGCCTGCCGGCGCTGCTGCGCCAGCACGAGCCGGCCGTGGTGGTGCTGGAGCTGGGTTCGAAC
>JAEXBL010000225.1 GCA_023394015.1 Pseudomonadota bacterium
CCGCCCCCGGTCCGAGCGGCCGAAGTAACGCTCCAGCCGGGACTGGCCGATCTCCAGCACCACCGACAGCCCCCAGTAGATCAGCGAGGCGGTGATCAGCATCTCGATATGCCGGAATTCCGTCTGACCCTGGGTGCGCGACAGATACATCAGTTCCCACACGCCCACGACCGAGACGAGCGAGCTGTCCTTCAGCATGGCGATGAACTGGTTGCCCGTGGGCGGGATGATCAGCCGCATCGCCTGCGGCAGGATCACCAGCCACAGGATCTGCAAAGGGCGCAGGCCCAACGTCATTGCGCCTTCGGTCTGGCCGCGCGGCACGGCCTGGATGGCGCCCATGACAATTTCCGCCACGTAGCAGGACGTGTACACCGACAGCGCCACGAAGGCCGCCGTGCCGGAATCCCAGTGCAGAAGCTCGATACCCGAACTGGGCAGCACGAAGTAGACGATGTAGAGCTGCACCAGAAACGGCGTGCCACGCAGGATGTGGATGTACAGCCCCAGCAGCTGATGCACGCCGCGGATGCGGTAGCTGCGGATCACGCCGATGACGAAGCCCAGCAGCGAGCCGGCGATGATGGCCACGAAGGAGATCTTGAGCGTTTCCCAGAACCCCTTGAGCAGGAAGGGCAGCACGACGCCGGCGGTGGAAAGATAAGTCTCCAGCATGCTTACCTCGTGTTCCAGGCGGGCCCCGCCAGCCACAGGCTCACGCCGCGCGACAAGAGCAGCATGCAGCCGTAGATCAGCAGGTAGCCGGCCGCGATGGTGAGGAAACTTTCGTTGGGCACGATGCGGTCGCTGTTCATCTGCACGCCGGCGGCGACCAGTTCGAACACCGTGATCAGGGACAGCAGCGAGGTGTCCTTGATCAGCACGGCGGTCTGGCCCAAGAGCGGCGGCAGCGTGTTGGCGAAGGCCTGCGGCAGCACCACGTAGCGCAGCCGCTGCTGGTAATTCATGCCGCAGGCCTTGGCGCCTTCGATCTGGCCGCGCGGCACAGACTCGATGCCGACGCGAATGATCTCGCTCATGTAGGCGGCGTGGTGCAGGGTCATGGCGATGATGCCCAGCGCCATCTCGCTCCACCCCTTGGCCCCCGGCACCAGCGCGGGCACGGCATAATAGACCAGGTAGATCTGCACCAGCAGCGGGGTCGAGCGGATGAACTGCACATAGGCCGCCACGGGGCGCCAGACGGCGCCGCGCGGCGACATGTGGGCCAGCGCGATCGGAATGCCGGCCAGCACCGACAGCACCAGGCTGGCGCCCGCGGCGATGAGGGTGTTGGCCAGTCCGGTGGCGAACTGGCCCGCGTACTGGCTGACGATGCGCCAGTTGTAGAAGTCGATCAGCCAGTCCATGGGGCTAGTGGTCTTTCTTCCAGTCGGTGGAGTACCAGTACTTGACCTGTTCCGGCAAGGTGTTGTCGGCCGTCTTCAGGGTCTGCCAGTTGTCCAGCCAGAACTTCAGGCGGAAGGCGTTGGGGCCGACGGCGAAGGCCAGCGGCTCGCGCACCATGATGCCGTCGAGCACCCGCAGGTTGCCGAAGTCCACCAGGAACTGGTTGGCGGTCGACATCGACATGATGCCGGCGTCCAGCCGGCCGCTGGACAGGGCCTGCCCCACCGGCGCGCTGCCGCCGGAGTATTCCTTCATGGTGGCCTTGGGCAGCATCTTCTTGCCCACTTCCGCATAGGTGCTGGCGCCCAGCACGCCCACGGTCACGCCTTCCTTGTCGAGTTCGGCGTACGACTTGTAGGGAGAATCCTTGGGCACCACGGCCACGGTCTCGGCGTAGAACATCGGGGCCGAGAACAGCACCTGGGCCGCGCGCTGCGGCGTGGGCGTCATGTCGGCGGCCACCATGTCGGCCTTGCCCGAGAGCAGCGCCGGAATCAGGCCCTTCCATTCGTAGTCCTGCAGCACCAGCTTTACGCCCAGGTCGTCGGCCATGCGCTTGGCCACTTCCACGGCCAGGCCGGTGCGCTTGCCGCTTTTGTCCATGAAGCTCATGAGCGGGCCCGAGGTCTGCACGGCGACGCGCAGCTCGCCGCGCTTGAGGATGTCGGCCAGCTCGTCGGCCTGCGCCGGCGCGGCGGCCGCGGCGGCGGCCAGGGCAAAGCCCGCCACGCCCAGCCATTGTTTGATTTTCAGCATGTCTAACCCCTTGTGGTGAATGGACCTGGTGAATCCGGGCGCGGCGCCCGGCCCTACAGAATCCGCTCCAGGAAGGCGCGGGTGCGCGCCTGCCTGGGACGGCAAAACACCTCTTCGGGCGTGCCCGCCTCGACGATGCGCCCGGCGTCCATGAACAGCGCACGGTCGGCCACGTCGCGGGCGAAGCCCATTTCGTGGGTCACCACGGCCATGGTCATGCCGTCGCGCGCCAGCGCACGCATCAGTTCCAGGATGCCGCCAACGGTTTCGGGATCGAGCGCGGACGTGGCTTCGTCGAACAACATCAGTTTGGGGTCCATGGCCAGCGCGCGGGCGATGGCCACGCGCTGCTGCTGGCCGCCGGACAGCTGGCTGGGATAGCGCTCGCCGTAGTCGGCCATGCCGACCCTGCCCAGCAGTTCGCGGGCATAGCTTTCGGCCTGCGCGCGGCCGCGGCCGCGCCCCCCGCGCGGAGGCCGCGGCCCCTTGT
>JAEXBL010000228.1 GCA_023394015.1 Pseudomonadota bacterium
CAGCGAGGGCGTGCACATCGAGGTCTGGGACACCGGCATCGGTATCGCCGAGGCCGAGCAGGCCAAGTTGTTCGACGAGTTCTACAAGGTGGCGGCGCCGGGCACGCAGGAAGGCTTTGGCCTGGGCCTGTCCATCGTGGGCCGGCTGTCGGAGCGGTTGGGCTACCCGGTCTCGCTGCAGTCGCGGCCCGGCCTGGGCACGGTGTTCAGGCTGTGGGTGCCGTTCAGCGGCGAGGTGGCGCTCAGGAATTCAGCAGACCATTCATCCGTGCAAAGTGCAGGGTCTGCGTGCGGCTCTTGACGCCCAGGCGGCGGAACAGGCGCCACAGGTGCACCTTCACGGTGTGCTCGCTGATGCCCAGTTCCTCGGCGATCTCGCGGTTGGACAGGCCCTGGTCCAGCATCACGATGAGCTGCTTCTGGCGCTTGGACAGCTTGGTCTCGGCCCGCATCTCGCTGTCTTCCAGGTCGCCGAACTGGCTGTCCACGAGCAGCATGGTGCGCAGCGCGGCAGCGATCTCGCTGGCGCCGGCGGATTTCTCGATGTAGACGTCGGCGCCGGCCTCGCGGCACCACTCCTCCACGTCGGCGGCCGGCGTGGCCGAGATCACCGCCAGCGGCACGTCGGGGAAGCGGCCCTTGACCAGCTTGACGCCCGAGACCCCCACGGCATCGGGCAGCTTCAGGTCCAGGCAGAACAGCTCGGGCTCACCCTTGCTGGCCACGGCGCGGTCCAGTTCGGACAACTGCGACAGCTCCACCACCTCGGAGCCCGGGCGCACGCGGCGCAGAAGCATCACCACCGCCTCCCGCATCAGGGGGTGGTCGTCGATCACGTAAATGGCCAAAACTGCTCTCCCTAGCCTTTAGCTTCAATTCGTGCGCCGGATCGACACTGCGCGCGCACGGTACATGCCGTGTCGTCTGGCCAGTGCGGGCCGGCGAGCCCCAAAGTTCACGCCGCCATATCTTGCCGCAATTGGTCCAGCGCGGTAGACAGGGCTTCCCCGGTGGCGCTGGCTTGCTGATCGAGTTGCGCCGCCAGCGGCGCCAGCGCCGCCGACCCTTCGGTCTGCAGGCGCTTGATGGCCTGGCCGGCGTCGCGCGGCGAGTCGAAGCCGCGGCTTTGCAGCAGCAGCTGGCCGCTGGCGTCGACCAGCTTGAAGTAAAAGCGCCCGTCGGCCTCGCGGTACTGCTTGAAGCTGTACGCTGCGGTGCTCTTGCCGGCTGCCGGCGCCGGCTGGGCGGATGCCTGGACCTGCAAGGACCGCAGGCCCACGGCCTGGCGCAGCTCGCGCATCAGGGGCGTGGCGAAGCTGCGCGCCTTTTCGGCCCCGCGCTGCAGCAGGCGCTCGACCTCCTCGGGGTGGGCGATCAGGTGCTCGTAGCGCTCGCGCATGGGGCCGATCTCGCGTTCGATGCGCTCGAACAGCTGTTGCTTGGCATCGCCCCAGGCAATGCCGTCGGCAAAGGCCTGGGCGAAGGTGGCGGCCTCGGCGTCGTCAGCGAAGGCGCGGTAGATCTGGTACAGCGCTGAGCCCTCGGTGTCCTTGGGCTCGCCCGGCGCGCGCGAGTCGGTGACGATGCCCATGATCTGCTTGCGCAACTGCTCGCGCGGGCCGAACAGGGCGATGGTGTTGTCGTAGCTCTTGCTCATCTTGCGCCCGTCCAGGCCGGGCAGCAGGGCCACGTGCTCGTCCACCAGCGCCTGCGGCAGCACCAGATGCTCACCGTACAGGTGGTTGAAGCTGGCCGCCATGTCGCGCGCCATCTCGATGTGCTGGATCTGGTCGCGCCCCACCGGCACCTGGTGCGCCTTGAACATCAGGATGTCGGCGCCCATCAGCACCGGGTACATGAACAGGCCGGCCGTGACGGCGGTGTCGGCGTCGACGCCGGCGGCGGCGTTCTTGTCCAGCATGGCCTTGTAGGCGTGGGCGCGATTGAGCAGGCCCTTGCCGGTGACGCAGGTGAGCAGCCAGGTCAGCTCCGGAATCTCCGGGATGTCGGACTGGCGGTAGAAGGTGACGTGCTCCGGGTCCAGCCCGGCGGCCAGCCAGCTGGCGGCGATTTCCAGCGTGGAGCGCTGGATGCGCGCCGGCTCGTCGCACTTGATCAGCGCGTGGTAGTCGGCCAGGAAGTAGAAGCTCTGCACGCCCGGCTGGCGGCTGGCGCGCACGCTGGGGCGGATGGAGCCGACGTAGTTGCCCAGGTGCGGCGTGCCGGTGGTGGTGATGCCGGTGAGAACGCGAAGCGGCTTTTCTTGAACGGTCATGAACTGCAACGGAATAACTAGCGAAGAAGGGCGGTCAGCGGCGACAGCAGCAGGTTCAGCGCGGCGTAGGTCAGGCCCATGACGGGGCGCATCCACAGGTTGGACAGCACGCCGGCCACGATCAGGCCCATGACGATGAAAAAGCCCCAGGGCTCGATGCGGCTGTAGGGAATGGCCAGGTGCGGCGGCAGCAGGCCGCTGACGATGCGCCCGCCGTCCAGCGGCGGCAACGGGAACATGTTGAGCGCGAACATCACCACGTTGACCAGCACGCCGCCGCGGCACATTTCGATGAAGAAGCGTTCCTCGACCCCCATGGCCGTCAGCAGCAGCAGGCCCACGCCCCAGCCCAGCGCCATGACGAAGTTGCTGGCCGGCCCGGCCAAGGCCACCCAGATCATGTCGCGCTTGGGGTTGCGCAGGTTGCCGAAGTTCACCGGCACCGGCTTGGCGTAGCCGAACAGGAAGCTGCCCGCCGTCACCACGTACAGCAGCAGCGGCATGGCGATGGTGCCGACCGGGTCGATGTGCTTGAGCGGGTTGCGCGTGACGCGCCCCAGAAAGGCGGCGGTGCCGTCGCCGTAGTGGCGCGCCACGTAGCCGTGGGCCGCCTCGTGCACGGTGATGGCGAACAGCACCGGCAGGGCGTAGATGGCGATGGTCTGGATGATGTTAGCGATGTCCACGACGCGGATTGTCTCAGACCGGCCGATGACGAATGCGCTCGCCGCTGCGCGGCATCGATGACAAATGACAAATGAGCCACGGCGAACCAGCCGCCGGCATCGAAGCCGCGCAGGCGGCCGGGTCAGGGCGTCAAAGCCCCAGCAGCGCCGGGTCGCCGCGCCCGCGGCGCAGCACCTCGGGCGCGTCGCCGCTCAGGTCGACCACGGTGGTGGGCTCCAGCGGGCAGGCGCCGGCGTCGATCACGCCGGCCAGTTGCTTCTCCAACTGGTCGCGGATTTCCTCTGGGTCGTTCAGCGGCTCGTCCTCGCCCGGCAGGATCAGCGTGGTGGCCAGCAGCGGCGCGCCGTGCAGCGCCAGCAGCTCCTGCA